>JAUZGC010000055.1 GCA_030840105.1 Microbacteriaceae bacterium | reverse complement strand
ACCAGATCTCGAACGGCCGCGCCGAGGTCATGGCCGGTCGCGGTGCGTTCATCGAGTCGTTCCCCTTATTTGGATACGACCTGAACGACTACGAGGAACTCTTCGATGAGAAGATTCGGCTCCTGATGCGGTTGCGGGAAAGCGAGATAGTGACATGGCAAGGCAGGTTGCGCCCCTCCCTCAACAACGTGGGAGTCTATCCCCGGACATACCAGGCCAAACTGCCAGTCTGGATCGGGGTCGGTGGCACACCGCACTCGGCGGTTCGTGCGGGTGTTCTCGGCGCGCCCATGTTCATGCCATTCCAAGGCGGCAAGCGCCTTGCCGACCTCTATCGCGCCGCCGGGGCCCAAGCAGGGCACGAGCCCGCACGCCTGAGAACGGCGAGCGGAGGCCACGTGTTCGTGGCGCGTACATCCCAGGAAGCCAGGGACGTCTATTACCCCTACTACGCCGATTACCTCTCCCAGGCGCCGCAGTTCGCCGCAGGCATGCCCCGTGCCATGTTCGAGCAGCGGGTGGCGCGGGACAGGTTGATGGTGGGCAGCCCGCAGCAGATCATCGACGGGATCCTCCACCACCACGAGTTGCTCGGCACCGATCGATACCTCGCCCAGATCGAGGTCGGGGGAATGCCGGAGGGCATGGTGAACGGGAGCCTCGAGCTGTACGCGACGGAAGTCGCGCCAGTGATTCGTCGCGAGACGGCTGCATTCTCGAGCAGAAGCCGGAATTTGAAACCCGAAGAGAGGACAAAAGGCAATGAATGACCAAGCGACAATCACAGAGGAAGTCATCGCGCATTATCTGGCTTACCAGGCCGCTGTGGACGCGCGCGACGTTGACGGATGCGTGGGTAGCTATATCTACCCTTATTTCGACATTCGTACTCGAAGCACTCAGGATAATCCGAATCTTCCCGCAGCCGAGCTCGGCGAACCCAGTATGACGATGATGACCGAGGAGGCATCTCGCACCTATTTTGCTGCGATTTCCGCGACGGGGAGGCTCGACCCGGACCCGAGCCACGCGACCTCGAAAGCGTCGCACGGCATGATGAAGGTGTTTCCTCTCGGACAGAAGCTAGCGCTACTTCTGGTCGATAATCAAAGGATGATGCCTGACGGGAATGTCATCCCGGAGTCGCGTCGACGAGTCATGTACTCGCTTCAGCGAGCAGGCTCGACGTGGAAATTCAATGGCTATACGGTCCTGGACTCCGATTTTCTTGGTCCAGGCGATATCCCGCCCTCCTCCTAACTCGGATTTAGTTCCAACATTTGGAACTAGAGGGGTGTCGTGGGCCGCAGAGTCTGGGTAGTGCCCGGCCTCAATCGGACGCTTACCTGCTCGCCCAACTCGCCGAGTGGACGATAAATGATCGATCGCTGGGTCGCCTCCCGTAGTCAAAGGCCGATATGGGCCGATCCTGACAAAGGCAAGAAAAGGCCCTAATCCCATGTAGAAGCTAGGGATTAGGGCAGTGGCTCCGACCGGCATCGATCCGGTGACCTTTCGATTTTCAGTCGAACGCTCTACCAACTGAGCTACAGAGCCGAAGATCGCGTGGCGACCTTCTAGGCAAAAGCCCTTCCTTTCGGAAGGGCTTTTCGCCTTTGCGACCCTGACGGGACTTGAACCCGCGACCTCCGCCGTGACAGGGCGGCACGCTAACCAACTGCGCTACAGGGCCTCACTAGTGAAACCATCTTATTATTCTGTTGTTTGGTGACCCCAACGGGATTCGAACCCGTGTTAACGCCGTGAAAGGGCGCCGTCCTAGGCCACTAAACGATGGGGCCGAGCAGTCACAAACTGCATGACTACCGACGCACAAGCATACGGGGCACTTTGCGGAATTGCCAAACCGAGGCGGATCCAGCGACGGGCACGGAATAGTCACCCGTTCGGAGTGCTGAGGGGTTAGATTCTCTGGGGCGACCAAGCCAGGTTGTCCGAACGTAGTGAACGCGCGCCGCCGGCCCGGCTCACGCTGGGCTTGTGGCAACCCTGTTGCTAGAGTCGCACTGGTATCCGTGTGAGTCGTGTGACTGACGATGATCGCGAGCAAGCGGGTTCGAGGAACCATGACACGCACCGTACCGGCCGATAGCTTCCGCCCCGGGGCCGAAGCATCCGAACGTCGCGCCCTGAAGCGCGCGTCCCGGCCCGCGGGCTCGTCGAGCTGGCGCGTGCGGACCGCTCTTATCGCCGTTCTTGCCGTTGCCATGGTCGGGGCAGTTGCAGGGCCCGCGCATGCGACGAGTTATCCGAGCTGGCAGGACGTGCAGAACGCCAAGGCCAACGCCGCTGCTGCTGCCGCCCAGGTGGCGACCATCAACACCTTGATCGGTCAGCTGCAGACAGAAGTCGCCCAGACGCAGGCTGAGGCCGAAAGGCGCGGCGTCGAATTGCAGGTTGCACAGGACAAGTTCGACGAGGCGGACTTCCGCGCCAAGAATCTTCAGTCGCAGGCTGACGCGAGCAAGGCCAAGGCGGACGCGGCAACGACGCAGGCAGGCCGCCTCGCTGCCCAGCTCTACCGCACCGGCGGAAGCAACCTCACCGCGAACATCTTCCTGAGCGGAAGCGCGAACACGACCAACACGAGCGCCGACGAGCTGCTCTCGAGTCTTGGTAGCATGACCAAGCTCGTCGAACGGTCGAACGAGATCTACAAGCAGGCGGCGACCGCCCAGAACACCGCGCATGCATTGTCTGCCCAAGCGGATGTCGCGAAGGCCGAGCGCGAGAAGCTTCGTGCCGCTGCCGACGCCGCGCTCAAGGTCGCGGCAGCCGCTGCTGCAGCGGCGCAGGCCAAGCTCGCCGAGCAACAGAGCCAGATTGTCATCATGCAGGCGCAGCTCGCCGCCCTGCAGGACTCGGCAAGCCAGACGGTCACCGCCTACCAGGTAGGGGTAGCTGAACGGGCGCGGCTCGCGGCAGCATCGGGCGGCGCCGGGCTGCCTGGGGGCTTTGTCGGTCCGCAGGGCTGGGCGGTGCCCGTGCACGGCGTCATCACGGCCGGCTTTGGCCCGCGGGTCGCGCCGTGCGCAGACTGCTCGAGCTACCACAAGGGCATCGACCTTGGCGCGGCCTGCGGCAGCACGATCTACGCGGCCCACGCCGGCACCGTCATCTACGCGGGACCGAACGGCAGCTACGGCAACTTCATCCTGCTCGACAATGGCGGCGGAATCGACACCGGCTACGCGCACATCAGAGCGGGTGGCATCTTTGTCGGAATCGGCCAGGGTGTCGGCGCCGGCGAACCGATAGCGAGCGTGGGAAGCACGGGTGCGTCGACCGGCTGCCACCTTCACTTCGAGGTGCGGATCGGCGGATCGCCGATTGACGGCATCCCGTTCATGAGGGACAGAGGGGCACCACTTGGGTAGCGGCAAGACAAAGGCATCGCGCGTCCGCCCGGCGGCGATCGGTGCCGCGGCGATGGGGGTTGTCACGGCATCCATCGGGATCGTCGCACCACCCGCGTATGCAGACAACTACCCGTCGTGGAACGACGTGCAGCAAGCCAAGCAGAACGTGCAACAACAGCAAGCGATGATCGACAACATCACCACGCTGATTACGGGCCTGCAGACGGCTGTCGACTCCGCAAACACGAAGGCAGGCAAGGCCGCCGAGGTCTACCTCGCCGCGGAAGCGGACCTCGAAGCGGCGACGACAAAGTCGGACAATCTCCAGAAGCAGGCGGATGCGGCGGCCGCGAAGGCGAAGACGTCACAGATGCGCGCGGGCCTGCTTGCCTCACACCTTGCCAAGAGCGTTGGCCAGGATCCGGCGGTCGATCTCCTGCTCAAAGGTGGGAACGGCAGCGCGGCCGACAAGCTGCTGTACCAGCTCGGCACGATGAGCAAGCTGACCGCACAATCACAAGCGATTTATGCGCAGGCGACGACGGACAAGAATGCCGCCCAGGCGCTGACCGACCAGGCGACGGTGGCCAAGCAGGCGCGCGCGAAGCTTGCGGATGCCGCCACGAAGGCGCTCGCCGCCGCGAAGGTCGCCGCGGCGGACGCCCAGACCGCACTCGCGACGCAGCAGCAGAAGTCCACCGAGCTCGTCGCGCAGCTCGCTACCCTCAAGAACACGTCCGCGGCCGTTGAGGCCTCGTATCTGCAGGGCGTGCAGGCCCGCGCTGCGGCCGCGGCGGCTGCCGCAGCGGCCGCAGCAGCTGCGGCCGCTGCAGCCGCTGCCGCTGAGAAGGCAGCAGGCGGTGGCTCAGGTGGATCCGCGAGTTCGAGCGGCGGCGGCAGCTCGAGCGGCAGCTCGGCGCCCAACAGCAGCCAGGTCGCACGCGCGATTGCGTATGCGAAGGCACAGCTTGGCAAACCATATGCCCTCGGCGGGGCAGGCCCAACGTACTGGGATTGCTCCGGGCTGACCATGATGGCGTACGCCGCAGCCGGTATCAACATCGGCCAGCACTACGTGTCGAGCCAGTACTACACCATGCAGGCCCGAGGCAGGCTGTTCCCCTATTCGCAGCGCCAGCCCGGCGACCTGCTGTTCTGGAACAACGGCGGATTTTACCACATCGCGATCTACCTGGGCGGCGGCCAGATGATCGCCGCTCCAACGTACGGCGAGAGCGTCAAAATTCAGCCGGTGTGGGGCGTCGGCGGCGACTTGATGAACGTCGTCGGTCGCCCGTCAGGCTAGACGCCTGAGGTGAGGGAACGCGCCTAGTGCGCACCCTCTGCGGCGAGCTTCGCGATCCCGGCCTCGACGACGGCTTCGGCATCCGCCGCGTTGCCCCAGCCCTCGGTCTTGACCCACTTGCCCGGCTCAAGGTCCTTGTAGTGCTCGAAGAAGTGCTCGATCTCTTTGCGGGTCTGCTCCGGGACGTCCGCAACATCCTGGATGTGCGCCCAGCGGGGATCCTTCGCCGGCACCGCGATGACCTTCGAGTCGATTCCGGCCTCGTCGCTCATGTTGAAGACGGCAACCGGACGGACCGAGACGCCGACGCCCGGGAAGACCGGGTACTCGAGCAGCACGAGCACATCGACGGGGTCGCCGTCGAGGCCGAGCGTGTTCTCGAAGTAGCCGTAGTCGGTCGGGTACACGAAACTCGTGAACAGCACGCGGTCAAGGTAGACGCGACCGGTCTCGTGGTCGACCTCGTACTTGTTGCGGCTCCCCCGGGGGATTTCGATAACGGCGTCGTATGCGGCCATGCTGCGGTTTCTCCCTATGTTCGGAACTCTGCAATAACGTTACTGGATGCAGGTAGACGGTTCATCGGCCAGGCGCCCGCGGTTGACACCGGCCATCGCTGACGTGCGGCGCGCGGTGCGCGAATCGTTTGCTGTTGCCGGTCTTCCCGAGGCGTTGGACTCCAAACCCGTCATCCTGGTCGGCGTCAGCGGGGGCGCGGACTCGCTCGCCCTCGCGGCTGCGACCGGTTTCGAGGCGCCGAGGGCGGGCATCCGCGCCGGTGCGGTCGTCGTCGACCACGGCCTGCAGGCGGGCTCGGCGGATGTCGCGGAGCGCGCGGCCGCGCAGGCGCGTTCGCTTGGCCTCGAGCCGGTGCTCGTGTTGCGCGTCGATGTGGCGCAGCCGGCGTCGGCCGGCGGGCCGGAGGCCGCGGCGAGGGCCGCGCGCTACGGCGCCTTCGAAGCGGCCATGGCCGAGACGGGCGCGAGCCGGGTTCTGCTTGCACATACGCTCGATGACCAGGCCGAGACCGTGCTGCTCGGGCTTGCCCGTGGATCCGGTCCGACGAGTTTGCAGGGGATGGCCGCACAGGGCGGGGCGTACCTGCGCCCGCTGCTCGGCATCCGTCGCGCCGGAACGCGGCAGTTTTGCGCCGACTCCGGCCTCGAGGCGTGGGAGGACCCGCACAACGGCGATCCGGCATACGCACGCGTCCGCGTGCGCCATGCGGTGCTTCCGGTGCTCGAGCATGAGCTCGGCCCCGGCATTGCCGAAGCCCTCGCACGCACGGCCGAGCAACTGCGCGAGGATGCCGATGCCCTCGATGCGCTCGCTCTCGACTGGGCGCTCGAGCTCACGACGCAGACCGAGGACGGCGCCGTCGCCCTCGACGTCCGCGGGCTGGAAGCTGACCCGCCCGCGTTGCGGCAGCGGATCATCCGCCTTGTGGTGTCGAACGAGTTCGGCGTGGCGCTCGAGCGCGTGCATACGCTTGCCGTGGCCCAACTCGTCACCAACTGGCACGGCCAGAAGGCGCTCGATCTGCCAGGCGTTAGGGTTGTCAGGCAAGGCGGCCGGCTGATTTTCACGCCAGCCTAAGCGACGACAAAAGGACAGCATCGCGCCATGGAATTCACGGATGCCGGCGACGACTTGACCGAACTCCTCATTAGTGAGGAACAGATTCGGACCAGGATCGCAGAGCTCGCCCGCCAGATCGAGGCCGACTACGCCGGCCACGACGTGCTGTTGGTCGGCGTGCTCAAGGGGGCCGTCATGGTGATGGCCGATCTCGCCCGCGAGTTGCGCATTCCGCTCACGATGGACTGGATGGCCGTGAGCTCCTACGGTTCCGGTACCGAGTCGAGTGGCGTCGTGCGGATCCTTAAGGATCTCGACTCCGATCTGAGTGGCCGAAAGGTTCTCATCGTCGAGGACATCATCGACTCCGGGCTGACGCTCTCCTGGCTGATGGCCAACCTCAATTCACGAGGGCCGGAATCGGTCGAGATCTGCGCCCTGCTGCGTAAACCGGATGCCGCCCGCGTCGAGATCGACGTCAAGTACCTCGGCTTCGACATCCCGAACCGGTTCGTGGTCGGATACGGCCTGGATTACGCGGAAAAGTACCGCAACCTGCGCGGCGTTGGCGTGCTCGCGCCGTCGGTGTACGCGTAGGTTTCGCTCCCACGTTATTCCCACGGCGAACACGCAGCGAGCGCACAGCGCTGGCGCGATACCCTTACAGCACCATGAACGTCAAGAAGATCTTCCGGGGCCCGATCCTCTACATTGTGCTGGCCGTTATAGCCGTGTGGATCGGCTCAAGCCTCATCACCATGTCGGGGTTCAAAGAGGTCTCGACCCAGCAGGGCCTCGCCCTCCTCAAAGACGACAAAGTCGCCAGCGCCACGATTGTCGACGGCGAGCAGCGGGTTGACCTCACGCTCGTCGCCCCTGACAAGACGCTCGGCAGCCAGGTGCAGTTCTACTACGTCGCACCACGTGGCACCGAGGTCGTCAACGCGATCAACAGCGCGCACCTGACCAAGGGTTACAACGACCAGGTGCCGCAGCCCAACTGGCTGCTCTCCGCACTCGGGTTCCTGCTCCCCGTGCTCCTGATCGGCGTGTTCTTCTGGATCATGCTCTCCGGCATGCAGGGTGGCGGCAACAAGGTCATGCAGTTCGGCAAGTCGAAGGCCAAGCTCGTCTCCAAGGAGACCCCCAAGGTCACGTTCGACGATGTCGCCGGTGCTGACGAAGCCATCGAGGAGCTCGAGGAGATCAAGGACTTCCTCAAGGAGCCAGCCAAGTTCCAGGCTGTCGGTGCGCGCATCCCGAAGGGCGTGCTGCTTTACGGCCCTCCAGGAACCGGTAAGACCTTGCTCGCCCGCGCTGTCGCAGGCGAGGCCGGCGTTCCGTTCTACTCGATCTCCGGTTCCGACTTCGTCGAGATGTTCGTCGGTGTCGGTGCGAGCCGTGTGCGAGACCTGTTCCAGCAGGCCAAGGAAAACTCTCCCGCCATCATCTTCGTCGACGAGATCGACGCGGTCGGCCGACACCGCGGTGCCGGGCTCGGCGGCGGGCACGACGAGCGCGAGCAGACCCTCAACCAGCTCCTGGTCGAGATGGACGGCTTCGACGTCAAGACGAACGTCATCCTGATTGCGGCGACGAACCGTCCAGACATCCTCGACCCCGCCCTGCTGCGCCCCGGCCGCTTCGACCGCCAGATCGGCGTCGACGCACCGGACCTCCAGGGCCGCAAGAAGATCCTCGAGGTGCACGGCCGTGGCAAGCCGCTCGCGCAGGGCGTCGACCTTGAGGTTCTCGCCCGCAAGACCCCGGGCTTCACGGGTGCAGACCTGGCCAACGTTCTCAACGAGGCCGCGCTGCTCACCGCACGCTCCAACGCGCAGCTCATCGACAACCGCGCCCTGGACGAGGCGGTCGATCGCGTGATCGCCGGCCCGCAGAAGCGTACCCGGGTCATGAAGGACAAGGAAAAGCTCATCACGGCGTACCACGAGGGCGGACACGCTCTGGCGGCGGCCGCCATGCGTTACACCGACCCTGTGACGAAGATCACGATCCTGCCGCGTGGTCGTGCCCTCGGTTACACGATGGTCATGCCACTCGAGGACAAGTACTCTGTCACGCGTAATGAGCTGCTCGACCAGCTCACCTACGCCATGGGCGGTCGCGTCGCCGAGGAGATCGTGTTCCACGACCCGACGACTGGCGCATCGAACGACATCGAGAAGGCGACGTCGATCGCCCGCAAGATGGTCACCGAATACGGCATGAGTGCTGATGTCGGTGCCGTCAAGCTCGGCCAGTCGTCCGGTGAGATGTTCCTGGGTCGCGACATGGGTCACCAGCGCGACTACTCGGAGCAGATCGCCGAGCGCGTCGATGCCCAGGTCCGCTTGTTGATCGAAGCCGCGCACGACGAGGCCTGGCAGGTGCTCAACCAGAACCGCGCCATCCTCGATCGGCTCGCGGCGGAACTCCTCGAGAAGGAGACCCTCGACCACAACCAGATCGCCGAGATCTTCGAGGACATTGAGAAGCTGCCCGAGCGCCCGCAGTGGCTCTCCAGCAACAAGCGTCCGCTCTCGGACCAGCCGCCGATCGACTTCCCGAAGGCCAAGGCGCCTATCGATGCGGGAGCCGTCGATGGGGGAGTCGACTCCGAGCCGCCGACCAAGCCCAAGCGCTCTCCGGCGCGCAAGCCGCGGCCGGCTACCGCGTAAGGCCCGTTGGCGCGCAAATGACCGGAATCGATCGGCTGCGCATTGAGGCGGCTGTCGCCGAGATCCTGGCGGCGATTGGTGAGGACACGTCGCGCCCTGGACTCCAGAGCACGCCGAGTCGGGTCGCCGACGCCTACGAGGAGTTCTTCGCAGGCCTGCAGGTCGACCCGCTCACGCACCTCGACGACGCCGTGCCTCTCGAAGGGCACGACGCCGAGACCGTGCTGCTGCGCGACATCGCGTTCCGTTCGATTTGCGAGCATCACCTGTTGCCGTTTCTCGGCGTCGCGCACGTCGCCTATCTGCCCAAGGACCACGTCGTCGGACTCGGCCGCCTCGCGCGTGTCGTCGAGACGCTTGCCGCGCGCCCTCAGATGCAGGAGCGGCTGACCGAAGAGATCGCCGATACCCTCGAGGCCGG
This sequence comes from Microbacteriaceae bacterium, assembly GCA_030840105.1. Lineage (GTDB taxonomy): Bacteria > Actinomycetota > Actinomycetes > Actinomycetales > Microbacteriaceae > JAUZGC01. The sequence goes on along the minus strand of JAUZGC010000055.1, from coordinate 3,935 downwards.
GCTCGACCCGCGGGGTGTGCTCGTCATCCTGGATGCCTCGCACAGCTGCGTCTCCGCGCGCGGCACCCGTCAAACCGAGAGCACCACGGTCACCATCGCGAGTCGAGGTGAACTCGCCGATCCTGCCGCGCGCGCTGAACTCATCACCCTGGTCGGGCGCGGTGTCGGTTGAGCACCGTCATCATGGGCGTTCTCAACGTCACGCCGGACTCGTTCAGCGACGGTGGGCGCTATGTCGAGACGGATGTCGCCATCCAGCACGCGCTCGACCTGGTTGCCCAGGGTGCCGACCTGATCGACGTCGGGGGCGAATCCACGCGTCCGGGAGCGGTGCGCGTGGGTGCCGCTGAGGAGCAGGCACGTGTCATCCCCGTGGTTCGCGCGCTTGCCGAGCGCGGCGTTCAGGTCAGCATCGACACGATGAACGCCGAAACCGCGCTCGAGGCGGTGGGGGCGGGCGCGGTCAAGATCAACGATGTCTCCGGTGGTCTGGCCGACCCCGCGATGGTCGATGTCGTCATCGGGACCGGGGTCACCTACATTGTTCAGCACTGGCGCGGTCCGAGCGAGACGATGGATGCGCAAGCCACGTACACCCACGCCGCGCGCGAAGTACGCAGGGAGCTTTTCGACCGGGTGGCGGAGCTCGCCGAACTCGGTGTCCAGCCCGGGCGCCTGATCATCGACCCCGGTCTGGGCTTCGCCAAGAAGGCCGAGCACAATTGGCAGGTGCTCGCCCACCTCGCCGATTTCCGGGAGCTGGGACTGCCCGTCCTCATCGGTGCCTCGCGCAAGCGCTTCCTTGGCGCGCTGCTGCCCGAAGGCGCCCCCGTCACGGACCGCGACCTCCCGTCGGCCGTGATCAGCGCGCTTGCCGCGCAGTACGGCGTGTGGGGCGTGCGCGTGCACGACGTCGCCAGCACCAGACTTGCCCTTGATGTGGCCGAGGCATGGCAAGCTGGACGCGATGACTAGTCGCGACTCCATCACGCTCACGGGCCTTCGCGTGCACGCCAATCACGGCGTCTACGACTTCGAGCGCGAGGCCGGGCAGGAATTCGTCGTCGACGTCACGGCCTGGCTCGACCTGGCACCGGCCGCGGCGAGCGACGAGGTCGCTGCGACTCTCCACTACGGCGAGCTCGCCGTCGAAATTGCGGATGCCGTACGGCGCGACCCGGTCGATCTGATCGAGACCGTGGCGGAGCGGGTGGCATCCCTCGTCCTCGCCCACCATCAGACCGAGGCCGTGCAGGTCACCGTGCACAAGCCGGACGCGCCCATCGAGGTGCCATTCGGCGACGTTGCCGTGACGATCGTGCGTGAGCGAGTCGCGGCCCTGCCTGCGGGAAGCCAACCGTGAGTCCCGCCGTTCTGCCGCCGAAACCGCAGCGACTGCGGCCGGTGGTGCCGGTCGTCCTTGCCCTCGGCAGCAATCTCGGAGACCGGGAGGCCACGATTCGCGAGGCCATTGCCGACATCGGTGCCGTGCCGGGCACCCAGGTTGATGCGGTTTCGCCGCTCGTCGAGACGCCCGCGCTCAAGGCGGAGGGCGTGGACACGAGCGCGCCGGCGTACCTCAACGGCGTGGCGATCGTACAGACGATCCTCGAACCGCACGCGCTGCTCGACGCGCTGAATACGATCGAGCACGAGCACGGTCGGGTGCGAGTCGAGCGCTGGGGTGACCGAACACTCGACATCGACATCATCGACTTCGCCGGCCGCGTGCTCTCCGACGAACGGCTCACCCTGCCGCATCCGCGGGCCTGGGAGCGCGGGTTCGTGCTCGCCCCATGGCTTGCGCTCGATCCGGATGCTGAGATCGTCGGGCGAGGGCGCGTCGACGCACTTCTTGCGGCAACGTCGGATACCGTCTGGGCGTACCCGCGGTCAGCCAATCGGGCCGACGCGAGCCAAGGGAGTGAGACGTGAAGCGCACGCGCGCGACGCCGGTGATCGGACTCGCGGTCGTCGGGGCCGTGGTCGGCTTCCTGCTCGAATTTGGGGCAGCAGCGGCGGGCCTCGCCATCCTGGTTCCTCCGCTCTCCCTGCCGGTCACCCTCGTCGTCATCGCGGCGATCGTCGTCGGCTTCGCGATACCGATCCGGCGGGCGACGCGCGGCACGGCGAAGACGATGATCGACCCCTTCCGGGCGATGCGCGTCGCCGTGCTCGCGAAAGCGTCGAGCCTCAGCGGGTCGCTCCTCGGTGGCTGGGGGCTCGGCATCCTGCTCTACCTGGTGAGTCGTCCCGTGTTGCCGTCGACGAACGCGATCTGGCTCGCCGTTGCGGCCACGGTCGGCGGTGTCGTCCTGCTCGTGGCCGGCCTGGTCGCGGAGCACCTTTGCACGCTGCCGCCGCCCGAGGATGACGAGGGGCAGCCAGAGGAATCCCATGCCTGATCGCCTCGACCTTCCGGTCGAGGGGTGGAAGCGCGTTTCGCCCAAATACGTCGTCGTCGTCATCGTCGGCTCGCTTGTGAGCGGCGCAGTGATGAGCGCGATTGCCACGGTGCTCTGGCTCGTTGCCGGACTCTCGTGGGCATGGATCGCGCTCGTCGCGCTGGTCGTGATCACGATCATCCAGCTCATCGTCGCGCCGCGCCGGGCGCGTTCGATCGGATATCTGATGCGCGAGGATGACCTGCTGTTTCGGCGCGGCATCATGTACCAGCGGTTCGTGTCCGTGCCGTATGGGCGTATGCAGCTCATCGACATCAACCGTGGGCCGGTCGGGCGGATGCTCGGCCTTGCCGACCTCAAGTTCGTCACCGCCGCGGCGTCGACCGGTGTCTCGATCCCCGGCCTCCCTGAGGCGGATGCCGGCGCACTGCGCGACCGGCTCGTGGAACTGGCGGAGAGTCGCCGGGCCGGGCTGTGACAAACGAGCGCCGCTCGGCATCGGAGCTCGCGGCGGAACGACTGACCGACGGTGAGTGGCACCGGCTGCACCCGGCGACGCCGCTGCTCAAGGGCGGCATCATGTTCATCGCGGTGGCCGGCATCGTCATCTCGAATCTGCGCGAGCGCCTGGTCGACGCCTTCCTCGGTGTCCCGGGGGACAACCGGGATCCGCTGGACCAGATCTACCAGCGCGGCCTCGTCGGCTGGGCGATCCTCATCGTCCTGGTCGTGGTGCTCCTGTGCATCGGCGCCTTCTACCTGTCCTGGCGCATGCACAGTTTCCGCATCGGCGACGAGGCCGTCGAGGTGCGCAGCGGGGTTGTGTTCCGCACGCACCGCAAGGCCAGGCTCGACCGGATCCAGGGCATCAACGTGGTGCGCCCGGTGATCGCGCGCATCTTCGGCGCGGCCAAGCTCGAGGTCAGCGTCGCCGGCAACGACGCCAACGTCCAGTTGTCGTACCTGGCCTCTGGGCTTGCGGAAGGCGTGCGCCGCGACATCCTGCGCCGTGCATCGGGCGTGCGAGCGGCCGAGGCCACTGCGACGGGCGCCGGCGAGGTATCCATCGGCGAGCGATCCGGCGATGGACAGCGTGCGTCGATGCATAGCCCCGGACTGATCAACCAGCGGGTGAGCGAGTTCCTCGCGCCGGAGCTCGCCCCGGACGTGGCGTCGCCCGAATCCGTCGTCAAGATCCCGGCCGGCCGGCTGATCGGCTCGATCGTCCTGAGTGGTTTCACGCTGTTCCTGCTGGTCGCAGGTGCAGCCCTCATTGTCGGCGCTGCGTCGGGCCGGCTGTGGCTCCTGTTCGCCTTCCTGCCCGGCCTCCTCGGTTCGGCGAGCATCTACGTCAACCGCCTCGCGAAGTCGCTGCGCTACAGCATCGCCGGCACGCCGGACGGGGTGCGCGTCGGGTTCGGGCTGCTCTCGACGAGTAACGAGACGCTGCCCCCAGGGCGCATCCATGCTGTCGAGGTGCTGCAGCCTCTGCTGTGGCGCCCGTTCGGCTGGTGGCAGATCCGGATCAAC
>JAUZGC010000135.1 GCA_030840105.1 Microbacteriaceae bacterium | reverse complement strand
CGACCCCGTGCTCGCCGCGACCCCGTCGCGTCCGGTTCAGGTGCAGGGTCTGTCGACCGTGCCGCGTGCAGGTGACACCTTCCTCGTCACAGAGGAAGACCGCACCGCCCGCCAGATCGCCGAGAAGCGCGAGGCCGTCGAGCGCAACGCCCAGCTGGCCAAGGCCCGCAAGCGCATCAGCCTCGAAGACTTCACGCGTGCACTTGAAGAGGGCAAGGTCGAGTCGCTCAACCTCATCATCAAGGGTGACGTTTCGGGTGCTGTTGAGGCGCTCGAGGATTCGCTCATGAAGATCGAGGTGGATGACTCGGTCCAGCTGCGCATCATCCACCGCGGTGTCGGTGCGGTCACGGAGAGCGACGTCAACCTCGCCACCGTCGACAACGCCATCATCATCGGATTCAACGTCCGACCCGACACGAAGGCGCGCGAGCGTGCTGCTCGCGAAGGCGTCGACGTTCGCTTCTACTCCGTCATCTACGCCGCGCTCGAGGACATCGAGAACTCCCTCAAGGGAATGCTCAAGCCCGAGTTCGAAGAGGTGCAGAGTGGTGTCGCCGAGATCCGCGAGGTGTTCAGCTCCTCCAAGTTCGGCAACATCGCCGGTGTCATCGTTCGCTCCGGAACCATCACCAGGAATGCCAAGGCTCGCGTCATCCGCGATGGCATCGTGGTGGGGGACAACCTGGCGATCGAGTCGCTGCGCCGGTTCAAGGATGACGTCTCCGAGGTCCGCACGGACTTCGAGGCCGGTATCGGACTCGGCAAGTTCAACGACATCCAGATCGGCGATGAGATCGAGACGATCGAATTGAAGGAGAAGCCGCGGGCTTAGTTTTTCGGCAGACAGGTCGACGGGGTCTTCCCGCTCGGGTCTTCCGGCGCTCATTCTTCGCGCTGCCAGACCCACCACGACCCTCGGGAAAGACCCCCTCGACCTGTCACCACGTCAAAAAACTGACACCCAATCCGGAGAGCGCGAGCAAAAACGGATCCCCCGCGGTAGACGCACTAGTGAGGAACAGAGATGGCAGACCCGGCACGGGCGCGGAAGCTCGCCGACAGGATCAAGGTGATCATCGCCAAGCGCCTTGAGCGCGGCTTGCGCGACCCCAGGCTTGGTTTCGCGACGATCACGGACGTGCAGGTGACCGGCGATTTGCAGCACGCATCCGTCTTCTATACGGTCTACGGCACCGACCAGGAGCGCGAGGACACCGCTGCCGCACTCAAAGCGGCCACGGGACTGCTGCGCACCGAGGTCGGCAAGAACATCACGTCGAGGCTCACACCGTCGCTCGAGTTCATCCTCGATGCGATCCCGGAGAATGCCAAGCACATCGAGTCCCTGCTCCGTGAAGCGCGTGAGCGCGATACCGAGGTAGCGGGACTCGCCGCGACAGCCGTCTACGCTGGTGACGAAGACCCCTATGTTAAACCGCGAGAATTGGATGACGACGAGGACTGACCTCGTCGTCGCGAGCCACGGAGACCCACTGGAATGACGAACGCTGCTTTGCCACGAACCACGCCGGAATCGCAGGGGGTGGATTCGGAGGCAATCGAAGCGTTCGTGCGCCACGCGGTCGAGCACGACCTCCAGTTGCACAGCCTGATGGTGCTTCGCCACGGGAACGTTGTGGCCGAAGGCTGGTGGGCGCCATACAGCGCACCCCAGCGGCACATGATGTTCTCGGTGTCGAAGAGCTTCACGGCGGCCGCCATAGGCATCGCCGAGGCGGAAGGCCGGCTTTCGGTCGATGACGAGGTGCTCTCGTTCTTTCCCTCCTACGCGACGGATGCCGTGCGCGCCAACGTTGCCGGTCTCCAGATCAAGCACCTGCTCGCGATGGCCACCGGCCACGCCGTCGACACCATGGGCCTCATGACTGCGCTTCCCGATTCCGACTGGGTCAAGGTGTTCCTCGAGGTGCCCCTCGTCTACCCGCCGGGTACGCACTTCCTCTACAACTCCGGCGCGAGCTTCATGCTTGCTGCCATCCTCACCGCGCGCACGGGCCAGAGCCTCCTCGAATACCTGGAGCCGCGCCTGTTCAAGCCGCTCGGCATCGAGACTCCGCCGTGGCAGAACACGCCGCGGGGGATCAACCTCGGGTCATCCGGGCTGCGGGTGCGCACGGAAGACCTGGCCAAGCTCGGCCAGCTCTACCTGCAGCGCGGCACATGGAACGGGCAGCAGCTGCTGCCCGAGGAGTGGGTCGATCGGGCGTCTTCGGTGCACGCCGACAACAGCATCGCCGAGACCAACCCCGATTCGACGCAGGGCTACGGATACCAGTTCTGGCGCTCGCGCCACAACTCATACCGTGCCGACGGCGCTTTCGGCCAGTTCAGCCTGATCCTTCCTGACCTCGACCTGGTCGTCGCCATCACTGAAGGCACGACGAACGCCCAGACTACCCTCAACGCCGTCTGGGATCTGATCCTTCCCGGGGTCCATGCAGAAACGCTTCCCGAGAACGCCGCGGCCAACGCGCGTCTCTCCGACGCTCTGGCGACGCTGGAGGTTCCGGTCCCGGCGTTCCTCGCGACCGATCCGGAGCGCGCATCCGTTGTTGCCGACCGCGAGATCGAGCTGCCGTTCAACACGCTCGGTCTCACCTCGGCCAGTGTGCGTTTCGACGATGCGGCCGTACACCTGACCGTGACCAGCAGCGAAGGGTGGAGCGAGACCGTGCCCGCCGGCCGTACGCAATGGCTGGCCGGCGAAACGCGTGCCTGGAACAAGGTCGAGCTCGAGCGGGCGGTGACCGCGAGCAAGGCCGGCTGGCTCGACGAATCGACACTGGTCATCCGCCAGCAGTGCGTCGATACGCCATTCGCCCGAGTCTGGACGTTCGCTTTCGCCGAGGGCGACGCGGTCAGCGTCTCGATCGCGTTTGAGCCGGCGTATTGGATGGCGTACAACGAGGACCTCACGGCGCGCATCCGCTAGACAGTCGGGCTATCCGCTCGATAGCCTGCCCCCATGTACGCTGTCGCGTTCTATGAAGTCGATTCGGAGCAGTTCCACCGTGCGACGGAGGTTTATCCCCGTCACCGCGCGTATGTCGACGAGTTCGCGAAGAGCGGCGCGCTCGCGATGATCGGCACGCTTGGAAACCCCATCGCGGACGGATCGATGGCCATCTTCCGGAGCAGGGAGGCGGCCGAGGCTTTTCGCGCGGGCGATCCGTTCGTGCTCGAAGGGATCGTGGGCGGTTCCCGGATCGTCGACTGGGATCCACTCGTCTTTCCGGCCGCGGGCTGACCCGGGCCGGACATCACTGCGCGGAGTCGTGGTGTGACGTCACTGTCGCGGCCGCGAGGGCGGTGTTGTAGAGCGCGACTTCGTCGAGTGTGCCGGCGAAGAAGTTGGTGCCGACTGGGATCCGTCCGAAACTGAGCGCGATCGCATTCGTGAAGGATGTCGTTGTTCCGGTCGCGGAGCCGACGAGAGCGCCGTCGACGTACAGACCGAGCGCACCGGATGCCATGTCCCGTGTGAAGACGACGTGGTGCCACGTGCCATTGTTGTAGCCACCGGCTGTCGACGCGACCGAGATGGTTGGGGTGCCCATGCCGGCCACAATTCTCCCGTCCGAGCGAAGCGAGACGCCGACGTCGTTCGCCGCGCCGGTGATGCTGGCGGTGACGAGGCCGGCGCCCTGGTCCCACGCGGCACTTGTTCCGATGCCTTGCGTGGATGTGAACCAGAACTCGATCGAGAAGTTGTTGGTGATCTGGCCGGGGACGCGTCCGAAGTCATTGATGCCGTCGAACTGTGCCGCGGTGCTCGGGTCGCCGCTGATCGCGCCGACCGCCGCGAGCGATGGACCGCTGAGGTAGTCTCCGGTGCTCGTGCCTTTGCTGTCGGTCAGGGGAGGCGTGATCCTGAAGTTGTCCAACTGCATTCCCGTGGCATCCGTCACAATCACTTTTCCCGCACCAAAGCCGAGGTCGACGCCGCCCTTTCCGGTAGTCGTGATCGCTGTGCTGACGACCGAGACAAGCTGTGCGCCATCCACGAGGAGGCGAATTGTCGGTCCGTTCAGGTCCAGGGCCAGACGGTACGTTGCCCCGACTGTGAGTGCTTGAACTGTCGATTGGCCAAGCAGCACGGGCGTGCCATTAACGACACT
>JAUZGC010000185.1 GCA_030840105.1 Microbacteriaceae bacterium | reverse complement strand
GAAGTAACGGAAGCGCTCATGGAGGCAGACGCGATCATTATCGGGACCCCGATCTTCCAGGCCTCGATTCCAGGATCCCTGAAGAACGTCTTCGACCTGCTCCCGGTCAACGCTTTCGTCGACAAGGTGGTGGGTATCCTCGTGACGGCTGGCTCGGCGAAGCACTACCTCGTTGCCGAGCAGCAACTGCGCCCCATCCTCACGTATATGAAGGCACAGGTCGTTCAGAGCTTCGTCTTCATCGAGGCGAAGGACATCCATCGCGGTCAGATCGTCAGCGACGATGTCTCGTTGCGCATCGAACGCCTCGTGGAGGATACGGTAGTGCTCACCCAGACGTATTCCCAGATGCGATCGGCACGGGAGATCGCTTACGCCTTCTGAACCGCCTAACGCGCCCCGCGCACCGCGTAGCGGTGCATCGTCACGCCCTGGTCGAACGGACGTTGTTCCAGGAGGTCGAGCTCGAGGGGCTGGTCGAGCGCGTCGAAGAGCGGGCGGCCGGCTCCCAGCACGACCGGGTGTGTGAACACCAGTAATTCGTCGAGCAGGTGTTCCCGCTGCAGCTGCGTGGCGAGGGTCGCGCCGCCGACTCCGATGTCCCCGTCCGCCTCCCGCCGCAGCACGGCGAGCTGTTCGATTGCGTTGTCGCCGCCGATGATGCGCGTGTTGTGTTCCGCCGTTGTGCGAGTGCGCGAGACGAGCACCTTGGGGATGTCCGTCCAGATCTCGCCGTATTCGCGCATGTAGCCGGGAAGCGACTCATCCGTGCGAGCGTTCGGCCAGAAGGGATCCATCATCTCGTAGACGGTGCGGCCCTGAACCATCATCGAAAGTGCCCGTGCGCGAGCGTTGAACTCGCGATGCAGTGGCTCACCGAGGCGGATCCAGCTGGGGCCCGCTATGTCGCCGTGTTCACCGGCCTCGCGCTCGATGAAGAGGTCGAGCGAGACATTCATCCAGTACACGAACCGGCCAGCCATGAGGGCTCCTTCGCTGAGCCACGACTCCGCAGAAGTTGATTGCACCCTTGCCGGATAGATGCACTCTGGGCGGGCTCGGCACCACCCTACTACTTGCCCTCCTGCACCAGGCGCCGACCTTCGATCGGATGCTCGTGGAAGACGGGATCATTCTGCTGAAGTACTGGTTCAGTGCGGACGAACACCGTTCCGGACTATGCGCAGCAGCTGATCGACCGGAACACACAGGGGGCCCGCACTCGTGACTTTGCAGAACGCAGTCGCGAGCCCCCAGGATCGTTGACGTTCCTGAGAGAATTCGCCGGTGACGATTTCATCAGGACATTCAGGCCGCGAGCGGCTCCGACTGCGGATCACCCTGCTTGATAGCGAACCCGAGATCTGGCGCACGCTCGACGTCGACAGCGCGCTGCGCCTGGACGAATTACACGACGCGATCCAGATCGCGATGGGGTGGCGGGACACGCATCTGCACGAGTTCAGCGAGCTCGACCCGGTTCGGACCACTCACGGGCTTCCGCAGATCGGCCGCCCGCCGCGCAGGTGGATGCCCGAGGAGCAGCTGGACGATGCGAGCGATGGCGTCGCCTACGGCGGCTTCGCGCAGCAGCTCATCGATGAGCATGGGGCCGACGTCGCATCCGTTTTCGAACTTTTCGATGGGCCTCTTTACTACTGGTATGACTTCGGCGACGACTGGATGCACCGCATCGACCTGATCGAACCGGAACGGGTCGACGGGCAGGGTGCGTCGATGCCGTCGTGGTCCCGCCGCGTCGAGCTGGTCGCGGGTGAGCGTCGTGGTCCGCTTGAGGACTCGGGCGGGCCGCACGGGTACGCCAATGTGCTTGAAGCGCTCGCCTACCCTGGATCACCCCAGCATGCCGAAGCGACGGCGTGGGCGGCCGATTTGGCGTGGCCAGCGACATCCGTCGATCCCGACGAATTCGACCGCGACGGCATCGACCGCGAACTCGAGCTGCGGTTCGACGAGGTTGCAGGCGACATGTCGGGGCTCCGTCTCGGCGCTGCCGACCCCGTCGACGAGGCCGCACCGATCGTCGACCTGCTCGAACGGATGCCCCCGTCGCTGCGCTCGGAGCTGCGGAGGAGGCTGCGATCGGCTGGCGCACTCGAACCGGTGCGCATCGATGCGGATGCCGCGTCCCGCATGGTGCGTCCGTTCGCGTGGCTGTGCGAACGGGTCGGCGCCGACGGACTCACCCTCAGCAAGGCGGGGTGGATGCCGCCCTCGGTCGTGCACGAGGGAATGACCGAACTCGGCTGGATTAACGACTGGGTCGGAGCGTCGAACCGAGAGGAGAACACCTGGCCGATGCGCACGCTGCGGGAGGCCGTCCGCCGGTACGGTCTTCTGCGGGTGGCGAAGGGCCGCCTGTTGCGCACGACCGCCGGCAATCGACTGTACGACGACCCGGTCGGCCTCTGGCGACACCTGGCGGTGTCGACCCTCGAGCGCGTCCGGTCGGATGCGGAACAGACGGCGACGGTGCTTTTTGCGGTTGAACTTGCGTGCGGCGCCTCCGGCGATTTCCGACAGCTGGGCGGCGTCATCGCACGCGGCCTCGGTGCACTCGGCTGGAGGCAGCCGGATGGCGACCCGCTTGAGGTTCAGGACGGCGCTGGGTTGGTATTCGAGACGGTGCGGGTGCTGGGCGACCTGGGCGTGTTCGAGGCGGGGTCAAGCGGGCAGGAACGGTCTCTCCGATCCGCCATCGATCCGACACCCGAAGGGCGAGCGTTCGCGCGTGCGATGCTCGGCGTTCTGTGAAGCTGTCGGGTTAGCTCGTGGCGCTCACCACTCGCTGAAATGTTTTGGTGCCGCGCAGGCTACAGCGTCAGCTGCCGGTCGAAGACGGTGCGACCGCCGACGAGGATGTCGTCCCCGGCGCTGCGCTTGGTACGCAGTCGCGATCCGCGGCCCTGCAGGATGTCGAGATCGCGATCGAGCAGCGCGGTGACGCGCACGGCGGCTGCGCCCGTCGCTTCGTCTTCGCGGATGCCCATGGCTGGCGCGAACATCCGCGAGCGCAGTCGCCCCGCGTTCTCGTCGATCCAGGCGTACAGGTAGTGCTCACCGTGGTGGAACGCGCCGGGGTCGAGCTCGTCGACTTCGGCAGGTGTGTCGAGCAGCGTCATGTCGAACTCGGGTGCCCAGGCCGCACGTCCGGTGATCCAGGTCACGTCGCCTTCGTATTGCACGGCGACGTCCCCGGCGCGTTCGCGCAGCCGCTCCACGGGAGTGCCTTGTGATGCGAGCCACCATGCGGTACCCACGCTGGGGTGCCCGGCGAACGGCAGCTCGGCAGCGGGCGTGAAGATGCGGATGCGCGCTTCGCGCTCATCCAAGGTTTCGATGAACACCGTCTCGCTGAACCCGAGCTGGGTCGCGATCCGCTGCTCCCAGCCACGCGAGGCATCCGTCAGTCGCACGATGCCCAACTCATTGCCGAACTTGCCCTGATCGTCGGTGAACACCCGGACGACGTCGACCACG
>JAUZGC010000179.1 GCA_030840105.1 Microbacteriaceae bacterium | reverse complement strand
ACGCGGAATCCCGGCCATCTTGGTACGTTAGCTGGGTGAGTTCAGCGCCCCCACCTCCCGAGCATGATGAGCCCGAAGCGACGGCCGAGAAGACGGTGAGCGCGCCTCGGAAATCGACCCCTCGCCGACCTTCAACCGCAGCAGAATCGACCGCGTCAGCAGAGTCGGCAGCATCCGAAAAGGCAGCACCGAAGAGGCCCGCTGCCCGCGCGACGAAGACCACGGCCGCACGGACCACGCCGTCGAAGACCGCGGCTGCGAAGGCCGCCGCTGCCAAGACCGCGGCTGCGGGGGCCAGAACTGCGCAGACCACCGCAGCCAAGACGCCGGCCACGCGGTCCACGTCGGCCAAGCGCGCGCCGGCAAAGACGGATGCTGCGTCAGTTGCGCCGACGACGGCGGCCGAATCGGCTGCTCCGACGACTGCCGGTGACTCGGCTGCGCCGACGACCGCCGCCGAGGCGACGCGTACGTCGGCGGCCACGAAGCGTGTGACGCCATCCAAGACGACGCCTCGCGCCACGTCCTCCACTCGCGCCGCGACGACCAGGACTTCTTCCGCACGCTCACCCAAGGCTGCCGAGAACGCTAAGGCGCCGGCTGCCACGACGCCGGCCGCCACGACGCCGGCCGCCACAGCGCCGGCTGCCACAGCGCCGGCCGTCGCGACGCAGGTCGTTCCGGTGGCGCCCAACCGGGAGACCGCGAAGGTCGTCCTTTCGATCTCGGGCCTCGTCAAGCACTTCGGCGAGAACACAGCCGTCGACGGTGTCGCGCTCGACGTGCACGAGGGCTCGTTCTACGGAATTGTCGGCCCCAATGGCGCAGGCAAGACCACCACGCTCTCGATGGTCACCGGACTCCTGCGTCCAGACGGTGGAACTGTCACGGTTCACGACGTCAATGTGTGGAAGCATCCATCGAAGGCAAAGAGGTCAATCGGCGTGCTGCCAGACCGACTCCGGCTGTTCGACCGCCTCACCGGCGCCCAACTGCTGTATTACTCCGGGACGCTTCGCGGCCTCGATGCCGACACGGTTCGCGACCGGGCGGGTGACCTCGCCTCGGCATTCGGCCTTGAGGATGCGCTCAACCGCCTCGTTGCCGACTACTCGGCCGGTATGACGAAGAAGATCGCCCTCGCAGCGGCCATGATCCATTCGCCCCGCCTTCTGGTGCTCGATGAGCCGTTCGAGTCGGTCGACCCGGTGTCGGCCGCCAATGTCATCGAGATCCTGCAGAAGTATGTCGCGGCGGGTGGCACGGTCGTGCTGTCCAGCCACGGCATGGATCTGATCCAACGGGTCTGCGACAGCGTCGCGATCATCGTGCAGGGCAAGGTTCTCGCTTCAGGCAGCGTCGACGAGGTTCGCGCTGGCGGAACACTCGAGGATCGCTTCGTCGAACTCGCAGGCGGCCGTAAGGCAGCAGAGGGTATGGAATGGTTGCACAGTTTCTCGGACTGAAACTCCGGCTTATGGCCAATACCTTCCGGCGCAGTCCCTGGCAGGTTTTCGGCCTCGTGATCGGCCTGCTTTATGGGATGTTCCTGGCGGTGTTCGTCGTGCTCGCCCTGTTGGGCGCACGCTTCGTCGGTGACGTCGAGCTGATCCGCAACATCCTTGTCGTGCTGGGCGCGCTCGTGATGCTCGGTTTCGTGCTTCTCCCTCTTATCTTCGGGGTGGATGACACACTCGACCCTCGCCGGTTCTCGCTGTATGGCATCCCGAACCTTCACCTCGCGAGCAATCTCGCGCTCGCGGCACTCATTGGAACCCCCTCATTGGTGTTGACGGTGTGCTCCCTCGCGACAGTGGTGACTTGGTCGCGCAATTTTGGAACGACACTCATCGCGCTCGTCTGCGCCGTCATCGTGGTGCTTACGTGCGTGCTCAGTGCACGTGTAACCACGTCGATCGCGGCGTTCCTGCTCTCCACGAGGCGCGCCCGCGAGTTCAGCGGCGCGATCGGCATCCTCGTGCTCGTGATGCTTTCCCCCGTCATCGTTCTCCTTGCGACCGTTAACTGGGCACGGGATGGCGTCACCGTGATCGCGAACATCGAGTCGTGGCTGAGCTGGACGCCGCTCGGGGCCATGTGGGCCGTGCCGGGTGACGCTGCGGCAGGCGCGTGGGGCGTCGCTCTCATCAAACTACTGATCGCCCTCGGCTTCCTCGGACTTCTCTGGCTGGGGTGGATGGCCCTCGTCGCCAAGATGCTGGTGACGCCGCACCGTGAAGCGCAGGCCAAGGCGTACGCGGGTCTTGGCTGGTTCAGCCGCGTTCCGGCTGGCGCGACGGCCGCGATCGCCGCACGTTGCCTCACATACTGGGGCCGGGATGCCCGGTACTGGGTCTCGCTCGTGATGATCCCGCTCGTGCCGGTGGTGATGGTCGTCGCACTCCTCATTGCGGGCGCGCCCGGCCACTACATCGCGCTGTTACCGCTGCCGGTCATGTGCCTGTTCCTCGGCTGGATGATCCACAACGACCTCGCGTACGACAGCACGGCAATCTGGCTGCACCTTGCGTCTGGCACACATGGCATCGCGGACCGGATCGGTCGCATCGTACCAGTCGTGCTCATCGGTATTCCGCTCATCGCTGTCGGGTCGATCGTGACCGTGTATGTATACGGCGACTGGGTTGTGCTGCCGTCCGTGATCGGTCTCAGTGCTGCCGTGCTGCTTATCGGAATCGGTCTCTCGAGTATCTCCTCGGCCGTGTTCCCGTATCCGGCATCCAAGCCGGGCGACAGTGCGTTCTCGCAGCCGCAGAACCTCGGGGCGTCGGCCGCGCTCGTCCAGTCGATCAGCTTCTTCGCCGTGATAGTGCTCTCGGCGCCCATCATTGTGTTCATGGCGCTCGGACTCTTCGTGTCGCCTGAGTGGCTCATCGGAACCCCCATCGCTGCGGGAATCATCGGTGTCGGCGTGCTGGTCGCGGGCGTGTACCTGGGCGGGTGGGTCTTCGATCGGCGGGCGCCGGAGCTCATGGCCTTCGCTACCCGCAACGACTAGGGCAACCGACCTACACTGGATTCATGTACGACGCGAGCATCTCAGAACCAGGCGGGACCCCCGATGGCGGCGGCACCGCGACGCTTGACCGTGAGCTCGAGGAACTGCTTGAACAGGAGTCGATCGAACCGGGAGACCACGAGCGCTTCTCGCATTACGTGAAGAAGGAGCAGATCCTCGAGTCCGCGATAACCGGCAAGCCCGTTCGCGCGCTATGCGGCAAGATGTGGACGCCGGGCCGGGATCCGGAGAAGTTCCCCGTCTGCCCGACTTGCAAAGAAATCTACGAGAAACTGCGCGCCGAATAGGTGCGCCGGGCTCACGCGCGCCGGTCAGCCGAGGAAGCCGGTCAGCTGAGGAAGCCGGTCAGCTGAGGAACAGCGTCGGCAACACCGGGTCACCGCGGCCCAGGCGGAAGGCCTGGTCGGGGAGTTCGGACACGGCTGCCGCGCGGTGTTTCCTGGCCAGCGCGACACCGGATGCGCCGAGATATCGCTGTTCGATCACGCCGTCCGTGATGAGGGGAACGAGCAGGTTGCGGCCAGTGTCCTCGATCGGCTCGTCGCCCACGATGTGGATCGCCTCGGCGGTCGCGCGGCCGTCTGCGCCGATCCGACGGATGGCTTCCTTACGTCCACCGACGCCGGCCTTGCCGTCTGAGGTCTTGGCAACGGAGATCCAGTCGCCGGACCCATTGCGGTGGGCGACAAGCTTGTAGACCATGCCGGCCGCCGGAGAGCCGGACCCGGTTACGACGGATGTGCCCACACCGTATGAGTCGACGGGGGAGGCGGCGAGGGCCGCGATCGTGTTCTCATCCAGGTCGTTGGTCACCGTGATGCGTGTTTTCGTCGCCCCGAGCGAGTCGAGTTGCGCGCGCGCGGCCACGACCAGGGAAGGCAGGTCCCCGGAATCGAGACGGATCGCACCCAGTTCCGTGCCGCCGACCTTCACGGCAAGGTCGATTGCAGCCTCCACCTCGAAGGTGTCGACGAGCAGCGTTGTTCCCGGGCCGAATGCGGCGACCTGCGAGCGGAAGGCCTCCTCTTCGCTGTCATGCAGCAGCGTGAACGCATGCGCCGCGGTGCCCATAGTGGGGATGCCCCACGTGCGCCCGGCTTCCAGGTTCGAGGTTGCACTGAACCCGGCGATGAATGCGGCGCGCGCCGCGGCGACGGCGGAGCGCTCGTTCGTCCTGCGCGAACCCATTTCAGCCAGCGGGCGGCCGTTGGCCGCGGAGACCATGCGCGCGGCGGCGGCGAGCTCCTCGAGCGCGCCCGCGAGCGAGGTCTCCCGGGCGGCGGCGGCTACGGCCCGCGCGAGCGCCGAGAGAGCGCTTTCAGACACGCCTGAAACGGCGGTCTGAACGTCGAGATCGG
>JAUZGC010000129.1 GCA_030840105.1 Microbacteriaceae bacterium | reverse complement strand
CACTCGGAGCGTCGCGCTGGTGAACGCGCTCGTGGTGCCCACGCCCACGCCGTCGCCGACCCTGACGCCTACGGGCACCGCCACCGCCACCCCCACCGCCACCGCGACCGTGACCGCCGAGCCGACCTCGGACGCGCCTTCGAGCGCGGCAGCAGTGGCCAACACCGGCCCCCACGAGCAGGTGCGGGCGACGGCGTGGATCGGCGGCGCGTTATGCGTCCTCGGCCTCGTCCTGCTCCTCGCCGGCCGGCGCCGGCCGCGAGGGCTACGCGAGTAGCGCTCGAAACGCGCGGTGACCATCCGACCGTAGCTCGAACGAAGGCAGATGTCGGCGGACCGAACCGCCGACTATGCGCTCGCGTGGGGCGCGCGGGAACTGATTGCTGACCGCCGATATGCGCGCGCTGCTCGGGCTGACCGGGCTCGTGTCAGTTGCGCTGGCGGCCTCGTTCTGGGTGCGCCCCGACATCGGAGCGATCACGATCGCTGAGGTCTATGGACTGTTCAGTCTCGTAGCGGGCGTATCCAGCCTGGTGATCGCAATGAATCTACGGCGCGGCGCCGGCGTGCTCGCCGACGACACATCGGCGTGGCCGGCCGTATCGACGCCGTCTCGCTACTCACGTTCACGCTGAGAAGGTTGGTCTTCGCGAGTTCAAGCAGTTCGTTGCCCTGCCCGGACAGGATCGTTCGGGTGGCGAAGAGGGTGAATCCCGTGACGGCGCTGTTGCGTGGGGCGTAGACGGGGCACGTCAGTGCGGCTGGTCGTCAGTTCGTTTTGTTAGAGGGAGCCTGCGTCGATCACACGCGTCATGCCGCCGTCCGGTCGTGCCGCAATGAGGTACGCCCGATCTGCCGGTGTCAAAACGATGTACTCAGTCCCGGTATTCGCGGGACGTGACGCACTTAGGTACCCGAACAAGCGCGAGATAGGCCCCGTTCGGCGCGGCTGGCGAGCTTGCGATCGGTGTGCTCGGTCGAGCATATGGATCTCAATCGGGCGTCCGGGTCGTAGCTGATCTCGGATCGGAGGCTTGGGTCGAGCTCAGCGACGGCGTCGCGCTGATCCCGGCCGGCCGCCGGCCCAGACGCCAATGAAGCCCCGCCAATGAAGCCCAGGGCGAGCAGGCCCTGTTCGTGACGGTCAGTTACTGCACGGCATGGCACGTCGGTGATTCGTCGAGCTGCTTACACACCTGCATAGCGACTCTGAGCGTGCCAGTCGCACGGCCCGCCACCGCTTCCTGCACGAGGTCTCGGCGACAGTGCTGAAGTGTGCAAGTGATCAGCTGTTAGCGGCGCGAAGCCCGCGGAAGCGACGCACGCCAGCCGCGCACACCGTCGCGAGCGAAGCAGTCGTCCGATGTTGGGACTTCTGTTGGGACTCAACGTCACGTCCTGCAGTAAAGCCCGTTCGACCATGGCCGATGGTCAGCATGCGATACCGGGTCGTGATCTTCGTCGACAGCGCCACTACGGTCGAGTGATGCCGCTTGTCTGGGAGCAGGTCCTCATCGACGCGCACGATCCCGTCGCCCTAGGGCGGTGGTGGGCGTCAGCGCTGGGGTGGGTCGTCGTGATGAGACCGACGACGAGTTCGAGATCCGCCCGTCGCCTGATGAGCTGCCGGGTCTGCTGTTCGGCTTGGCGCCGGATGAGAAGGTGATCAAGAATCGGCTGCACCTCGACTTCCGCCCTGCTGATCAGAGGGCCGAGGTCGACCGACTGCTGGCCCTCGGTGCAACTCACGCCGACGTTGGGCAGACCGGTGATGAGTCGTGGACCGTGCTTGCTGATCCCGAGGGAAATGAATTTTGCATCCTCGGCGCTCGACCCGGCGGACTCGCGCAGTAGGCCGTGCGGCGGGGAGCGTAAGGCGGTAACGACCGTTCATGCCGCGAACGATGCGACCTTGCCGATGTGCGGTCACCGTCGATCACGCGTCTTCAGGGCGCCGACGTCGACAGCGACCTTGCCGAGCATCGCCTCGAGTTCGGGGTCGAACGCGGTCGCCCGTACTTCCTGCGTACAGCGGCACGCAGCAGCGATCTTGGCAGCCCACTTCAGCGCGTCCTCGCGTGAAGGCACGTCCACGATCGTGATTCCGCCGATGATCCGGTCTCGGACCGTCGGTGACCGTCCCGTCCGTGCCCACGAGATTCGCGGGTTCCTCTTCCAGGCCGCCGGACAAGACGTACACACCGGCGTCGATGAGCTCTTGACAGCCCGCGTGCGCAGCCCTGCCCACCTCGGGCATCTCCTCATCGGGGATGTGGTTCATCGCGTCGCTGGGGAACGTGTTCAGGTACTGCGGCATCGCTTGTCTTTCCTCTCGCTTCGCAGAGATCGGCGGCACCCCACCTATCCACGCCCGCGATGCATGGGATCCGATCGCTGCCAGCGGGGAGAACGCGCTGTCCTCCGCCCGCACGCTCATAGCCGCTGTCGCGGCGCAGCGCGACCATGCCGCGTTGAGCGCTACCGCGCTCTCATGGCCGCTGTAGCCGATGGTCAACCCTGCGGATCGTCGTGCTCCTTAGATG
>JAUZGC010000157.1 GCA_030840105.1 Microbacteriaceae bacterium | reverse complement strand
ACCTCGTCCGCTGGCCGCGGTTCCGGATCGAATACGCAGAGCGCTCCGATGCGTTCACCGGATGCTGATTCGACGGGGAAGCCCGCGTAGAAACGGATGTGGGACGCACCGTGTACAAGCGGGTTGTCACGGAACCGGTCATCCGTGCGTGCGTCAGGAACGATCATCGGTCCCGACTCCTGGATCGTGACGGTCGAGAAGGAGCTGACCCTCGGGACCTCCGTCAGGTCCAGGCCGACGCTCGAGATATGCCATTGCCGGTCGTTGTCGCAGATGCTGAACGCGGCGGAACGAGTACCGAGCGTGTGCCTCGCCAGCTCGACGATGCGGTCGATCCTGAGCTGGGGACCTTCACCGAGAGCCCCGATGCCGTCGACCGCACGCTGCCGATCACGTTCCGGCCACTCGGCTTCCTGCGGGGTGGCATCCCCCGCATGGTCGGAACTCACCAGTCGCTCGGCTTCGAGACGAGGGGCCATTTTCGGTGCGAGGATCTGGGACCAGTAGGTGTAGTCCATCGCCGTCTGGAAGCGATCCGGCGAGTGAACCGGTGGCGCCGCAAACGGGACGAAGGTCGTCCGCGGCGCTTCGGCACACAGTCGCGCGGTCACACGGTTCAGCACCCTGGCGTGGCGATCGGCCACCGAGCCGAGCGGCGAGTCGAATACCGGAAATAACCGCACCGGGTGGATGCCGAGCACGAAGATCTGGGTACTGCGAGAAGTCTCACGCTCCAGGTAATACAGAATGCTCGACAGCTCGCGCCGCCACACGCGCACGGAGGTGAGCATGCGCGCATCCTGGGCTCCGACCGTCAGAACGACGGCGTCGTAACGCGACAGCTTGAGCTCTTCGAGGTCATCGCGGGCCGTCGTGATTGTCGTCCGCGGGTCGGCGACCACATCGACATCCGCTCCGCGTTCGGTGAGGAACGACAGCGCCCGGGCAAGCGAGCCGGGCAGGGCGAGGTCGTGGCTCAGGACGCCCCAGCCAACCGAAACCCCGCCGCCAAAGATGAGCACGCGGTCGCTGTCGATTCCCTCCGAGTGCGCCTGCGGGGCATCTGTCGGCCGCGGAAGGCTCGCCAGTTCGGACGTCACCGCAGCGGACCAGACTCGCATGATCGGGACGAACATCCAGCGCGTGAACTCTCGCACCCATACCCCACTGAGAGTGCTTCGTACCGGCCCGGAACTTGCGAGGCTGTGGTGATTATCACCGGCAGCGTTGGGGGTCCGTCGCGCCCGACTCTACTCGCTGGCCCTGAGTGCTCTCACAACAAGGGGCGATGAAAGAATAAGAGGACGTCAGGAAGGTGCCAAATGGTTGACATGTGGGAAGCGCTCGTCGGCGCGGATGTCGTCACGGAGCACGAGGTGCTCCACGATCACGCGGTGCTCGTGCGGGACGGCCTGATCGAGGCGGTGGTCCCCACAGGTCAGGTCCCGTCGACTGCCACGGTCCGCGACCTCGGCCCGGGTTTCCTCACGCCGGGGCTGATCGACCTCCACACCCACGGCGCGGATGGCCACGGTTTCAGCGAGGCCGACTCGGCCGAATACCGCGGTGCGCTCGAAGGGCTGTTGCGCGCCGGCGTCACGACGGCACTCCCCACACTCGTGACCGCTCCCCTCGAGAGCCTGGAGGGGAGTCTCGACACGCTCGCCTCCATGCAGAACACCGCCGGGCTCCCGCGGATCCCCGGGGCGCACCTGGAGGGCCCATACTTCTCGTACGTGCAACGCGGTGCGCAGGACCCTGCCGCCCTGCGTCAGCCGGATGACGGATCGGTTGACCGCCTCCTCGAACGGTCCGCGGCCATCCGCATGATCAGTTTCGCGCCGGAGCTTCCCGGCGCTGTCCAGTTCACCGAGCGGCTGGTCGAGGCGGGAATCGTGGCAGCGGCCGGCCACACCGACGGCAGGGACGAAGACCTCTACGCTTGCCAGCGCGCCGGCCTCTCACACGTCATCCACATCTTCAGCGGCCAGTCGACGACGGTTCGAAGCGGACCATGGCGACAGCCGGGAATGCTCGAGGCGACCCTCGCCTCGAACGGGCTGACCGTCGAGATGATCGCGGATGGCCACCACCTACCCGCGACGCTCATGCAGCTGGCCTACCGGTGCCTTGCCGGTCGGCTCCTCCTGGTCTCCGACTCGACGCCGGGAGCCGGCCTGCCCGAGGGCAGCTTCTACCGTTTGGGCGACCTGGAGTACGTCGTCGAGGGCGGCGTGGGGATGACCCTCGACCGCACGGCATTCGGGGGCAGTACGACGCTCGTCTCCGCGATGCTTCCGGTTGCGATCTCCGCGCTCGGCATCGGCATCCCCGAGGCGATCGCCATGGTGACCTCGATCCCGGCCGCGGCGGCCCGACTCGACGACGTCGGTCGGATCGCGCCGGGAGCCAGGGCGGACTTCGCCTTATTCGACGACGATCTCGCGGTCACGGGCGTCGCCCTGGGTGGAGAGTGGCAGCCCGGTCGCTGAGTTGGTTAGAGCTCAGTCGTTGAGGTAGAGCAGCCCGCCCCGGTCGTCGTTC
>JAUZGC010000145.1 GCA_030840105.1 Microbacteriaceae bacterium | reverse complement strand
TCGCGATCCGCGCGATGATCGTGCTGACCGTCGCCGTGGGGATCATCTACCCCCTCCTCATCACCGCTGTCGGCCAGCTCGCATTCAACGCGAACGCCAACGGCTCCATGGTGAAGGTCAACGGTGCGACGGTCGGATCGTCCCTCATCGGGCAGAGCTTCACGGACACCAAGGGCAACGCGATCGCCGAGTGGTTCCAATCGCGACCGTCTGCCGCGGGCACCGGCTATGACAGCGGGGCATCAAGCGGCAGCAACTATGGGCCGGAGAACCCCACGCTGATCAAGGCGATTGCCGACCGTAAGAAGGCGATCGAGTCTGTCGACGGCGTCACAGCCAGCCAGATCCCGGCCGACGCGTTGACGGCCTCGGGATCCGGGCTCGATCCGCAGATCAGCCCCGCATACGCGCTGCTTCAGGTTCATGCGGTTTCTGTGGCCCGTGGACTTCCCGAATCCAAGATCAAGGCACTCGTCGAGTCTAAGATTCAGGGAAGGGACCTTGGCTACCTGGGCGAGCCAACCGTGAATGTTCTCCAGCTGAACATCGCCCTGGCAGAAATGAGCAAGTAGGTTATGGCACGAGGCCGACTACGCGTCCTGCTCGGAGCCGCTCCGGGAGTCGGCAAGACCTACGCCATGCTCGAGGAGGGACGCCGCCTCCTCGACACGGGTCGAGATGTGGTCGTCGCGATCGTGGAAACCCACGGTCGCGCGGCCACATCCGCGCTTCTGGACGGCCTCGAGATCATCCCGCGCATGACGGTGGGCCACCGCGGCATCGAACTGACTGAGATGGACCTCGCTGCGATCCTCGCCCGCAACCCCGATCTCGCGCTCGTCGACGAACTCGCGCACACGAATGCTCCCGGCGCCGACAACGAGAAGCGCTGGCAGGACGTGCAGGTGCTTCTGGATGCCGGCATCAACGTGATGTCGACCGTCAACATCCAGCACATCGAGTCGCTCAACGACGTCGTCGAACAGATCACGGGTGTCCGCCAACGCGAAACCATCCCGGATTCGGTCCTCCGCGATGCCGACCAGATCGAGGTCGTCGACCTCGCGCCGCAGGCGCTGCGCGACCGCCTCTCCGAAGGAAATGTCTATCCGGAGACACGAATCGACGCGGCCCTCTCCAACTACTTCCGCCTGGGCAACCTCACTGCCCTGCGCGAACTCGCGCTGCTCTGGTTGGCCGACGAAGTGGACAGCTCGCTCCAGCGTTACCGCGCGGAGCACGGCATCGACAGCAAGTGGGAAGCACGAGAGCGTGTCGTTGTCGCCCTCACCGGCGGGCCCGAGGGCGAAACCCTCATCCGCCGGGGTGCACGCATCGCCGCCCGGTCCGCCGGTGGCAGCCTGCAAGCGGTGCACGTGATCAACCAGGACGGCTTGCGTGAGACGAATGTGGGTGCGCTCGCCGCGCAGCGCGCACTCGTCGAACAGCTCGGCGGGAGCTATCACCAGGTGGTCGGCAGCGACATCCCGCTCGCGCTGGTCGAGTTCGCACGCGCGAGCAATGCGACCCAGCTCGTCATCGGCGTCAGCAGGCGGAGCCGTCTGGCGGCGCTCCTGACCGGACCGGGGATCGGCACGACCGTCGTTCGTGAGTCTGGCGACATCGATGTGCACATCGTCACCCACGCGGCCGCCGGTGGGCGCTTCGCGCTCCCGCGCATCACGGGTGGGCTCACCATACGCAGGCGCATCTACGGCTTCATCCTCGCCCTGGTCGGCGGACCACTCCTCAGCTGGCTCCTCGTCGGGAACCGCTCCGCGGACTCACTCGCGAGCGAGGTACTGAGCTATCAGCTCCTCGTTGTGGTTGTCGCGCTCATCGGCGGCATCTGGCCGGCGCTGTTCGCCGCCGTGCTGTCTGGTTTCACCCTCGACTTCTTCTTCGTGGAACCGCTCCACACCGTCCTGATCAGTCGCCCGGTCCACCTCCTGGCGATCGCGTTGTACATGGTGATCGCCGCTCTCGTGAGCTTCGTCGTCGACCAGGCGGCTCGGCGGACGCGGGATGCCAGACGGTCAGCGTCGGAATCCGAACTCCTCGCAAATGTCGCGGGAGGCGTCATCCGGGGCCAGGGTTCGCTGCAGGCACTCGTTTCGCGCACCAGGGAGGCATTTGGTCTTGCCCGTGTGCGTCTGCTCGTGGGTGACCTGGTGTTGTCTACGGACGGCGAGCTCGGCGACGAGTCACAGACCACCGTCCTCGCAGTCGGCGACCGAGCGCGCCTGGAGCTCTCCGGCCGCGATCTCGCCTCGGCCGACCGGCGCGTGCTCGCGGTCATCCTCGCCCAGTTGGATGCCGCGCTCGAACACAGCGACCTGAGCGCCACCGCGAGCGAGATCGGTCCGCTTGCCGAAGCCGATCGTGTGCGTAGTGCGCTGCTCGCTGCTGTTGGTCATGACCTGCGTCGGCCCCTGGCAGCGGCGACGGCCGCCGTGACCAGCCTTCGATCGACGGATGTCACGTGGGCACCCGCCGACCGTGATGCGCTTCTCGAGACGGCAGAGCAGAGCCTTGGCAGCCTTGCTGACCTGGTCACGAACCTGCTCGACGTGAGTCGGCTGCAGGCAGGGGTGCTCGCGGTTTCGCTCGCTCCGGTCTATGTCGAGGATCTTGTTCCTGCCGTTCTCGACGAGCTCTCGCTCGGGCCAGCGGAGGTCGAGCTCGATGTACCGGCCGATCTTCGGCCAGCCGAGGCCGATGCCGTCCTTCTTCAACGCGTCATCGTGAACCTGCTGACGAATGCGATTCGCTACTC
Source organism: Microbacteriaceae bacterium (assembly GCA_030840105.1). GTDB lineage: Bacteria > Actinomycetota > Actinomycetes > Actinomycetales > Microbacteriaceae > JAUZGC01. Next base: position 2,418 of record JAUZGC010000145.1, on the reverse strand, counting down.
GCCGACCGGCAAACGGCCTGTTCTTGCCGCGAGCGAGTTCGCCGACACGATCGAGGTGCGTGTCGTCGACCAAGGGCCCGGGGTCGCCAAGGAGAGGCGCGACGACATCTTTGTTCCGTTCCAGCGACTTGGTGACATCGACAATGAGACGGGAATCGGCCTGGGGCTCGCGCTCTCGAAGGGATTCGTGGAAGGCATGGGCGGAACGCTCGAGGCGGAGGACACGCCAGGTGGCGGTCTCACCATGGTGATCTCGATTCCCGTCGCGCAGGCCGAAGGCCCATCCGCTGAAGGTCCGTCAGCCGTTGGTTCATCCGCTGTTGCGCCCTCCGATCGAGCGCCGGAGGAAGCGGAATGAAGGTCCTGATTGCGGATGACGACCCGCAGATCCTGCGTGCGCTGCGGATCATGCTCACTGCTCGCGGCTACGACGTCATCACTGCCCGCACTGGTGCCGAGGCCCTCAACGAGGCTATTACGCATCATCCGGAGCTCGTCATGCTCGATCTCGGGATGCCGGAGCTGAACGGCATCGAGGTGATCGAGGGGCTGCGCGGGTGGAGCCAGGTGCCCATCCTCGTGGTCTCCGGTCGCACGGATTCGGCCGACAAGGTCGATGCGCTCGACGCCGGCGCCGACGACTACGTGACCAAGCCGTTCGCTGCCGATGAGCTGCTCGCACGGATTCGGGCTCTGACGCGGCGTACTCCTGCCGTGACGGATGAGCCCGTGATTCGCTTTGGTCCGATCGCTGTCGACCTTGCGGCCAGGCAGGTTCTTCGGTCGACCGAGGTGGGTAGCGAGATCGTGCGCCTGACGCCGACCGAGTGGCAGGTTCTGGATGTGCTCGTGCGCAATCCACGCAGACTGGTCACCAGGCAAACGCTTCTCACGGAGGTGTGGGGGCCGCAGTACACGAGCGACACGGGGTATCTGCGGTTGTACCTGGCTCAGCTTCGGAAGAAGCTCGAGCCGGTTCCGTCGCATCCGCGGTATCTGGTCACGGAGGCGGGCATGGGGTACCGGTTCATGCCGGATGCTGACGCTGACGTGGCGGATGCGGATACCGTCACCGACTAGTCGACCAGGGTGGTGTAGTCACAGGAGCACACCGTCGCCCATTTGCGTCTGGCATGCCTCACCCGGGTAGCGGATTAGCTAGAGGTGATGCTCCACTTTATGCAGCTGACAATGCTCGCCGTAACATTCAACATCGTGACCCGTCCGTTAATGCGCTGGAGGGTCGCGCTCGCGGAACACTTTGGGCACTTGATCAATTTCACTTCGGTCACAACTGGATCCCTTTAGGTTTATCGGTTACGTCAACAGTGCCTGAATCCATCCGGATCCGCAGTGTAAACGGGAAGCATATAGCGCGGAAGTTCTCGGGGTACAACGGCCCGACGCTTCGGGCCTTCATGCCACCGTCTGCGAGTGGAAGCGCGGCGTGTCGGAAGGGGCGTGTTTGTATTTAGTCCCGTCAGAGTGGGTCGTTGTGCGTCGCGCCCTTGCTTAGTCTCCGATTTAGAGCGCCCAGGATCCAGCGACCTGCAATCCCAATTCCCATCGCTATTCCAAGTGAAAGAAGCGTTGAAAGTGCGATTGGGATCGCGAGGAATATCACACCGGCACCGGCCGCAATATCGCTGTTCGAGTCTTGGGAGACGATCATGGCGGCAACGTAAATAGCCAGGAGGCACACGGTCGATGTCACCGAGCCCAGGATCCAGCAAGCAAGGCGCTCGTACCATGGCGTCGTGGGCATCGCCCCCAGTGCAATGCCGCACGCGAGGGTGACCAGAACCAACATCCAAAGCGGGAGGAGTGCGCTACCCGCGTCGGCAGTGGTGCCGTTCGTGGTCGTCAATACGTCCAACGTTGTAAGCGCCCATCCACAGACAGCCGCTATCCACGTTACGGTGACAATCACCGGCCAAACGACGAACGCCAAGCTTGGACCGACGGACTTGGTGACTTCCGTGGAGATCGACATCTCGCTCCTCTGAGTAGCTATTGCCACGGAGCCTACTTCGTTCTAAGCCACCCGCGCGTGCGCACAGCCTTTAGGCACGTACTTACAACTTGTGCCGTCTGCAATGTTCGTCTTGTCGCTGTCGCGCTGCCATTGGTCGATATGGTGAGCTTCGCACCAGGCCGGTGTCAGTCGCAGTCAGGGGAAAAGGGCGCGCTGCGTGTCAGGATACTGTCATGGAGGTCGATGGGCGGGTCGTTGGTCGGGTGCTCTCCGCGAAGGTCAAACCGGCCCTTCGAGAACTGGGCTTCGATCGATTTCAAGGGCGCCATGCATGGAGGCGCAATGAGCTCACCATCGACCTCGTTACGTTCCCCTCAATGAACGCTTACATTGCTGAGGGCGTGGGTTGCACGACTTTCTCATTCGGTTGCGAGGCGGGCGTC
>JAUZGC010000116.1 GCA_030840105.1 Microbacteriaceae bacterium | reverse complement strand
CCCACCAACGGGTAGCCCTCGCCGCCCGCGACGGCGGATGCCGCTGGCCGGGCTGCGACCGGACACCCCGCTGGTGCGAAGCCCACCACACCCGACACTGGAAACGCGACCACGGCAACACCAACCTTGCCGACGGACTACTCCTGTGCCGGCACCACCACCTCCTGGCCCACAACAACCACTGGGAAATCCGGCGGGAGAACTCCGCCTACTGGCTGATCCCACCACCAGACATCGACCCAGCACAGACGCCACGACCAATGCCAAGCAAAAGCGCAGCACTGCGCGACCTACAACTGGAACGGCCGGGAAGCCCAGGCGTCGCCGCCTCGTACGACACATCCTCGGATGCAGCGGCCTTCGGCCGTCGCGTGGCTACATTGGGGAGATGACCAAGTGGAACGTCGAGGACATCCCCTCGCAAAGTGGCCGGACTTTCATCGTCACCGGAGCCAACAGCGGCCTTGGTAGGGCCACGACCACTGCCCTGGCTGGGGCCGGGGGCCGCGTCGTGATGGCGGTGCGAGACCTGAAGCGCGGCGCAGCGGTGGCAGCCGGCATCCGCGGAGAGGTGGAGCTCCGCGAACTCGACCTCGCCGACCTGTCGTCGGTGCGGCGCTTCGCCGACGGGTGGACCGAGCCGATCGACGTGCTCGTCAACAACGCCGGGGTCATGGCGGTACCCCCGGGCACCACCAAGGACGGTTTCGAGACCCAGTTCGGCACCAACCATCTCGGCCATTTCGCACTCACCAACCTGCTGCTTCCGCTCATCCGCGACCGCGTGGTCACGGTGTCATCCACCGCGCATCGGTTCGGCTCCATCAAACTCGACGATCTCAACTGGACGTCGCGCCCGTACAAGTCGTGGGCGGCCTACGGCCAGTCGAAGCTGGCCAACCTGCTCTTCACCCTCGAACTCGAACGCCGGCTCGAGAGCGACAAATCGCCCGTGCGCGCACTCGCAGCGCATCCGGGCTACGCCGCCACCAACCTGCAGGGTCACTCCGGCAACCGCCTGCTGACCGCTCTGATGGGAGTTGGCAACAAGGTATTCGCCCAGAGTGAGCAGATGGGGGCCCTCCCCAGCCTGTTCGCGGCGACTCAAGACCTTCCCGGTGCCAGCTACGTCGGGCCGGATGGCCGGGGCGAGCAGCGCGGACACCCCACCCTGGTCGGCCGCACCGCCGCCGCCAGCGACGCTGAGATGGCCAAGAAGCTCTGGGCCGCCTCCGAGCAACTGACCGCAGTGAGTTATCCTGCGCTTACCCGCTGACTCGGGCGCGGGGCGGACACCGCGCTACCGGCGGAGGACGTCTCGCCCACGATCAGTTTCAGCGTGGTGTATTCGGTCATGGCGCTGGTGACTCAGACCGTGCCCGCGTGGCTAATTCAGGCTGAGAGGCGATGGATTCGAGCAAGATCGGCCGGTTTCCGCCCATTTCGGGTCCATCGCTGCCGGTCCTGCCTGAGTTAGCCACAAGAGTTGTCACCGTCAGCTAGCCGTAATGTCGGACCCTCTGCGCAAGGCACCGAGGCTAATCGAGGATCCCGGCAGGCCATTTTTGGTCGGTCGGCGCGTGAATGAGCGTTCGGTCGCCCAACGGCTCCTTGAGGCGCACGGTGGCGACAGCGCGAACGAATGAGGCGGCACACGCCGTTTGGCTCGTGGCCGTCTTGCCCAGGGCCCACACTTCAACGGACGTCTTCGAATAGATGACGGAAAAGCCTTTCGAGACTGTGCAGTAACCGTCGACGGGGCCGTAAACCACCGTCAGATCGCGACCGCCATTCGTCAGCGTGATGAACTTCCACGGCATGCTTGTCAGCGTGCGGGTCTCCTGTTTGGTGAGTGTCGGGGTCACGGTCGGGTGGGGGATGTCTGTCGTCCAGCCCGGTGCGGCGGTCGTCGCCATCGGATCCACGACAGCTGGCCCAAGGCGTCGCGGTTGACCGGCCAGGGACGTCGCGACCGCGAAGGCGACAGCGATCACAGCCAGCACAACGCATGAGCCGAGAATCACGAGCGTGCGCGACGGGTGTCTCGATGAAGCCTTGACCATTTCCATGCGATTCCACTCAACGTTCAGAGCATCGACGGTGATGGTGTGATCGTAGAGGCAATCTGCGGCTTCTGCTTAACGCATCCAGCGATCCCGACAGGCTCCGGCAATTGTTAGTAGAGCACCCCACCGCCGTCGATCCGGATGCGAACGGGAGACCCGATCCGTATTCCCGTCGCGGCATGCGAGGGTACGGGGATTGTAATGCAGACCCCGTCAGCGAGGTCGGCAGTCACCTGGACGTATTGCCCGGTCCCGGCCAGTGCAACGATGGTGGCATTCGGATCTCCGGGCTCGTTCACGATCGAGAGCTGGCTGGGCCGCACCATGATGCTGACTGCGGCGCTGCCGACCGAATGGTCGTGACGAATGCCGATTGTTCCAAGCGCCGTTTCTGCGGTGCTCGCGCGACGGGTCGCAGGGAGGGTCAGCGTGTCGCCGAGGAAGGACGCGACGTAGGGCGTGCTTGGTGCGTCGAACACCTCAGCGGGTGTGCCGAGCTGGTCGAGTACTCCGTCACGCAGGATGCCGACGGCGTGGCCAAAGGTCAAGGCTTCGTGTTGGTCGTGCGTGACGAGCACCGTGGTCATCTGGGCCTGCTCGAGCACGGCAAGCACGGCCTGCCTGGTTTGAGCCCGGAGCCCGGTGTCGAGCGCACTGAAGGTCTCGTCGAGCAGGATGATGCGGGGTGCCGGCGCGAGTGCACGGGCGAGCGAGGCTCGCTGCTGCTGCCCTCCGGAGAGTTCGTGAGGATAGCGGTCGAGCATCCGGGTGTCCAGCTCGACGAGTTCGGCGGCCGCGATCGTCTTCTGCCGCCGCTCGGGGTCTGTGCTGAGGCCGAACCCGATGTTCCGCCGCACCGTGAGGTGCGGGAAGAGGGCGCCATCCTGCGCGACGTAGCCGACGCCGCGTCGGTGGGCGGCGACGTACGTATCGGTTGAGGAGACGAGGTGCTCGCCGATGCTGATCCGCCCGCTGTCGACTCGATCGAACCCTGCGATGAGGCGCAGGATGGTGCTCTTGCCACTGCCGGAGGCGCCCACGAGGGCGAGACGGGTGGCGTGCGGCACGGAAAATGAGATGTCGCGGAGCACGGTGGTGCCGCCTAGCGATTTGCCGAGCCTGTTGACGGTCAGGGAGGTCATGCGGTCGGTCTCCTTCGGGCGCTGATGAAGAGGATCGCAACGGCCGGGATGGACAACGCGATCAGGAGTACGGCGTATGGGGCGGCATCCGCGTAGGCCACCGAGGAGCTGGCCGACCAGAACTGGGTCGCGAGAGTGCGGGTTCCGCTGGGTGCAAGAAGCAGGGTGGCAGTGAGTTCGTTGGCGCAGCCGAGCCCGGCCAGCGCGGCGCCGGCACCGATCGACGGCGCCATCAGCGGAAGGGTCACGCGCATCTTGGTGAGCAGGCCGGATGTTCCCAAAGACCGGGCAGCCTCTTCGAGCTGCACCGGGACCTGCGCCAGACCGCTGCGGAAGGTCACGAGCGCCCGGGGGAGGAAGACGATCACGTAGGCCGTGATGACGGTGACCGGGGTCTGGTACAGCGCCGGGATGAGACGCAGCGTTACCGTGACCAGCGCCAGGGCGACAATGATGGTCGGCAGGCTGCTCGCCATGTACATGGCGCCTTCGAGGATGCGCGCGGGGCGGCCCGCGTAGCGCACGCTCAGCCAGGCGATCGGCAGGGCGACGATGGTCGCGGCGATAGCTCCACCGAGGGAGAGGCCGATCGTCTGCACGAAGGTCGTGCCGAGATCGCGCTGCTGCCACGCATTCGGTTGGGTGAGCCAGTGGAGGAGGCTGGTTCCCGGCACGACCAGCGCCAGCGTAGCCACCGCTGCCAGCCCGGCGAGAGTGGGCCAGGTCAGGCGACCGAGCGACATTGGCACGGCGGGTCGGGCAGCGCCGGATCCGATCCGCGCGTAGCGGCGCCGGCCCCGCGTTGAGGCTTCCGAAATCAGCAACACGAGGCAGAGCAGCGCAAGGACGACGCCGAGCGCGTTAGCGGCCGGGCCGGCGAACGTCGACTGGTACTGGGCGACGATCGCGGTGGTGAAGGTGTCGAATCGGATCAGGGCGAAGGCGCCGTATTCGGCGAGCAGGTGAAGCGACACGATCAGAGCTCCGCCCGCAATCGCCAGTCGCAACTGCGGGATCACCACCCGCCAGAAGACGCCGAACGAGCTGAGCCCGAGCGACCGGGCCGATTCCTCGAGGGCAGGATCCAGACCACGGATGGTCGCAAGAGCGGGCAGATATACGAGCGGATAGTAGGCCAGCACTGCGATGAGCAGGCCACCACCCAGCCCACCAAGCGAGGGCACGGCGCTTACCCAGCCGTAACTGCTCACGAAAGCCGGCATGGCAAGCGGCGCCGCCAGGATCACCGCCCAGACGTGGCGGCCGGGCAGCGTCGTGCGCTCGACGAGCCAGGCTCCGCCGACGCCCAGGGCCGCGCAGAGGGGAACGCCGATGACGACGAGCAGGATCGTGTTGCTCAGAAGCTCGGCAACCTTCGGCCTGAAGACCAACGGCGCCAGGGTGGACCAGCCTATGTCGAACCCGACGAAGACGACGAAGCCGACCGGGACGAGCATGAGCACGGCGATGAGGCAGACGGTGGCGATGAGCGCCGCCGGAGGGCGCGGCCGTGCGAGCGCGGCCGGAGGGCGCGGCCGCCGTGCGACTGCGCCCCCGCGCCGAAACAATTGTTCAGTCAGCGGTGTACCCAGTTAGATCAGTCCTGCCTGCGTCATCAGGTCGGTCACGTCTTTGCTGTTCAGTTTCGACGGGTCGATCGTGGGCGCCTGCGGGCTGGGCAGTGACGGAAGCGCCGGATTGGCCGATACGCCGCTGCCGACCGGGTACTCGAAGCTGGTGCCGGTCCGCAGGATGTCCTGGCCGGCCTTGCCGGTGATGAACTTCAAGAACGCCTGCGCCGCCGCCTGGTTTTTGCTCGACTTCAGGACGCCGCCGCCGGAGATGCTGACGAACGCTCCCGGATCCTGGTTCTTGAAGTAGGCGAGCTTGGTGTTGACGCTGTTCTCCTTGGTTCCCGCCTGATCGATGAACCAGTAGTAGTGGTAGATCACTCCCATCGGAACCTCACCGGCGTTGACCGCCTTCATGACGGCTCCATTGCTCTTATAGGCGACGGCATTGACATTCATCGCCTTCAGCCAGGCCAGCGTTGCGGCCTTGCCCTTGTTCGCCAGAACGGCTGAGACGATCGCCTGGTAGTCGTCTCCGCTTGGGGCTGCCCCCCAGCGGCTTTTCCACTCCGGCTTCTGCAGGTCGAGCAGCGACGTCGGAAGCTGGTCGGCGCTGATCTTGGACGGGTTGTAGACCATCACCGTCGAGCGTGCCGCGATTCCGGTCCAGGTTCCCGTCGACGGTTTGTACGCCTTCGGCACCTGGGCGAGCGTCGCCGGATCCACCGTGGCGAGCAGGCCCTCGTTCGCAACGAGCGACATCGCCGGCGAATTCTCGGTGAGGAAGACATCCGCCGGAGAGGCAGCGGCCTCCTGAACCAGCTGGTTCCCCAGTTCCGAATCGTCGCCGTTGCGGAGCGTGACTTTCACGCCGCTCTCCTTGGTGAAGGCATCCGCCCACGCCTGGGTCAGCTCTTCGTGCTGTGCGTTGTAGACCGTGATGCTGGTACCGGCGATCGAGGTGGATGAACTACGGGCAGACGGAGAACCCCCGGACGAACACCCAGAAAGTGCCAGAGCGACAGCGGATGTCGCAGCGACAATGATCAAACGCCTCAAAGGGAAATCCTCACGATCGGAAATATGACAAAGGTAAGGCTAACCTAAGTCATGCCGTGAGGAAAACCGGTTCTGAGCAGTTCGCGGTCAGCGATGCATCTGTAAGCTAAACGTCCCATGAGCGCATCCACCATCACACCGCCTGTACTCGATCTCGACCACGTCAGCTTCGTGCGGGGCGGTGTGACCATCCTCGACCGGGTGAGTCTCACGGTTCGGGCGGGGGAGCACTGGGCGCTGCTCGGCCCGAACGGGGCTGGGAAGAGCACGATCCTCGGCTTCTGCGCGGCGATGACCCATCCGACCTCGGGCACGGTCGAGGTGCTTGGTGCCCGGCTTGGGCGGGTTGAGCTGCAGTCGCTGCGTCAGAGCATCGGGCACGTGAACCCGCGCCATCCGTTGCAATCACCGCTGAGCATCCGTGAGGTCGTGCTGACCGGGCTCACCGGCACGATCCAGACGCCGATGCGCTGGGAGCCACAGTCCGACGAAATCCGACACGCCGAGCAACTGATCGACTCGCTGGGGCTGGCGGGCAAGGCGGATGCGCGGTGGCCGAACCTGTCTCAGGGTGAACGCGGGCGCGCCCTGATCGCCCGCGCCCTCATCGCCGAGCCTCGCCTGTTGCTGCTCGACGAGCCCTCCACGGGCCTGGATGTCGCCGCCCGCGAGCAGCTGCTGGAAACGATCGACCTGCTGGACGAAACACACCCCGAGGTCGCCTCGATCCTCGTCACCCACCACCTGGAAGAGCTGCCGAGCACCACAACGCACGCCGTGCTGATCTCGCACGGACGCGTCATGGCGACCGGACCGGCCTCCGCGGTAATCACGAGCGAGAACGTGACGGCGGCATTCGAGCATCCGATCGACGTCGAGCATCGCGACCAGCGGTGGAGCGCGCGAACCCGCCGCAATCGGCACTCCAGGGAGGCCAGCGAGCTGGTCGCATAGGTCGTGCCAGCTGATCCCCGCGAACCTTAACCCAGTGCGTGAACCCTGTTCGGTCGGATAGGGCGTG
>JAUZGC010000126.1 GCA_030840105.1 Microbacteriaceae bacterium | reverse complement strand
GGTGGAGGACCGCGCGACGGATGCCTGTGGCGGGCGCCGCAAATGACGGCGCAAGGCCCGCAGCGGGTTCGGAGGACATAGTCACCGATCGTACCGGGCACCGCCGCGTAGCTAACTCAGGATGTCGGCAGCCGGGCTACGCGAGCAGCCCGGCGATCGTCGCCGGGAGCGCCTCGGCGACGTCGAGGGCCGCAATCGGGCCACCGGCGGATGCCCGCACGGCAGCACGCCCGTGCAGCACCGCGGCCGTCGCCGCGATCGGGGCAAGGGCCGAGGCGTCATCCCTGATCGCCGCGGCGTGTGTCGCGACGAGCGCGCCAAGGATGCCGGCCAGCACGTCGCCGCTGCCCGCGGTCGCGAGCCAGGTCGTACCGGCCGTGACCCGCAGACGTACACCACCCGGGTCCGCGACATGCGTCGTGTGCCCCTTGAGCAGCACGGTCACGCCGAGCGACTCCGCGGCGCGAACCGCCCACTCGGCCGGATGCGCTGCGATCTCGTCGGCAGAGACCTCCGTGCCGTTCGCACGCAGCACACCGGACAGCTCACGGAAGTGCGGCGTGATCACGACGGCACCGGTCGCAGACGACAGCACGTCCAGCGCGCCGGCATCGATCACCGCCGGCGTACCGTCCGCGAGCGCGTGCTTGATGCGTTCGGCTTCTTCCGCCGACCGCGAGGACGGGTCCATGCCAGAACCGAGAAGCCAGGCCTGCACCCTTCCTGCGGCGGTGACGACCTCGGGCCTGCGACCCAACACGAGAGACTGCGGATGCGACGCTCCGAGGTAGCGCACCATGCCCACCCCCGTTCGCACGGCCGCCTCGACTCCGAGCACCGCGGCACCCGGATAGCGATCGGACCCGGTCACGACCCCGAGCACGCCGCGGGTGTACTTGTCGTCGCTCTCAGTCGGAACGGCGATCCATGCGCGGGCATCGGCCGCGCCCCACTCCTGCCAGCCCGCGTCCTGCATTCCCATGCCTTCACGATAGGTTGAAATTCTCACGGAGGGTCAACGACATGGGCATCAGCATCCCAGGCAAGGTCATCGTGTTCGACTACGGCGAGGTGATTTCGTCGACGCCCACGGAGGCGGATCGCGACGAGATCGTCGCACTTTCGGGAAGTGCCCCCGATCGCTTCTGGCCGGCGTATTGGCGCCACCGCGACGAACTCGACCAGGGCGTCCTCGGAATCGTCGCATACTGGCGCGGTATCGCGGAGGAACTCGGTGAGCGCTGGAGTGATGCGACGATCCACCGGCTGTGGCTCGCGGACTTCCGTAGCTGGCTGACTGTCGACCACGGCACGCTCGACGTGCTCGTGGACCTGCAGGAGGGCGGCACACGGATGGCCCTGCTCTCGAATGCGGGGCGCGACTTCGGCAGCTACTTTCGCCACGGCGCACTCGGCGACCTCTTCGACGCCGTCTTTGTCAGTGGCGAGCTCGGCGCGATCAAGCCGAGCCCGGAGATCTTCGAGGTCACGATGCGCGAGCTGGGAATAACACCGGACGAGATGGTCTTCATCGATAACAAGGAAGACAATGTACGCGGCGCCGAGGCGCTCGGGATCACGGGCCACACGTTCACCGGTGCCGCCGCCCTGCGAGCGTTCCTGTCCTCTCTCGTTATCTAGCGCTAGGAGTTCCATGCCCACCCTCTTCGATCCGCTGACGCTCCGCGGGGTCACCGCCCGCAACCGGATTTGGGTCTCGCCCATGTGCCAGTACTCGGTTCACAAGAAGGATGGCGTTCCCGTGGACTGGCAGCTCGTCCACCTCGGAGCGATGGCCGCCGGCGGCGCCGGCCTCATCCTCACGGAAGCGACAGGCGTCAGCCCGGAAGGCCGCATCACGAACCAGGACGCGGGCATCTGGAACGACGAGCAGCGCGACGCGTGGGCGCGGGTCGTCGACTTCGTCCACTCGCAGGGTGCCGTCGTCGGCATGCAGCTCGGCCACGCGGGCCGAAAGGCGTCGTCGTGGCCCATGTGGGGTTTTGACGATCGCTTCGCCGAAGGCGACATGGCCACCGCAGACGGCGGGTGGCAGACGGTTGGACCATCGACCATTCCCTTCCCCGGATACCGCGAGCCACTCGCACTCGATCACGCCGGACTGGACAAGGTCGTGGCCGATTTTGCCGCAGGGGCGCGACGTGCGCTGCAGGCCGGTTTTGACGTGCTCGAAGTGCACGCCGCACACGGGTACCTGATGCACCAATTCCTCTCACCGCTCTCGAACGAACGCACGGACGAGTACGGCGGAACTCTTGAGAACCGCGCGCGCCTCCTGCTGCGTGTCGTCACTGCGGTCCGAGACGTTGCGGGTGACGACACTCCGATCTTCGTTCGCTTCTCCGCGACCGACTGGGTTCCTGGCGGACTGGACGAGGAACAGATCGCGACCGTCGCCGCGTGGGCGAAAGATGCGGGCGCCGACTTCTTCGATATCTCCACGGGAGGCAACGGAAAGGCGACGATCCCAGTCGCCCCCGGCTACCAGGTGCCGTTCGCGGACTTCGTCAAGAAGCAGGCCGGCGTCAGCGTCAGCGCGGTGGGGCTCATCACGACGCCCGAGCAGGCCGCTGAGATCGTCGAGAGCGGTCGAGCGGATGCCGTCATGATCGCTCGCGAGATGGCCAGGGACCCACACTTCGTGCTGCGCGCCGCGCATGAACTCGGCGTCGACATCGACTACTGGCCCGGGCAGTACCTGCGAG
>JAUZGC010000085.1 GCA_030840105.1 Microbacteriaceae bacterium | reverse complement strand
ACGGCGACACCGCGACCGTCGGCATCACGGCGTACGCCGCTGAAAAGCTCGGCGATGTCGTCTTCGTAGAGCTGCCCGAGGTCGGCGCCGACGTCGCCGAGGGCAAGGTCGTGGGCGAGATCGAGTCGACCAAGTCGGTCGGCGAGCTCTTCGCTCCCGTCAGCGGCACCGTCGTGGAGATCAACGACGACGTCGTCGCGTCGCCCGAGCTGGTCAACAGCGACCCGTTCGGTGACGGCTGGCTGATCAAGGTGACCATCCCCGGCCACATCGAGGGTCTCCTGAGCTTCGACGAGTACGCCGCCCTCATCGGCGAGTAGTAAGGCACACAGACGCACATGACCGACCTGTTCTCCTCGCGCCACATCGGAACCGATGCCGACGCGCAGTCCACCATGCTCGAGCGGCTCGGCTACGCGAGTGTCGACGCCCTCGTCGAGGCCGCCGTGCCGGCATCCATTCATGTGGATGCTTTCCGCGCCGACTCGGATTCGGTGCTGCCCGCCGCAGCCAGCGAGCGCGCGGCGCTCGCCGAACTCAGCGCGCTCGCCCGGCGCAACCGGGTGAACCGACCAATGATCGGCCTCGGCTACTACGACACGCTCACGCCGGCCGTGATCAAGCGCAACGTGCTCGAGAACCCCAGTTGGTACACGGCGTACACGCCGTACCAACCCGAGATCTCGCAGGGGCGACTCGAGGCGCTGATCAACTTCCAGACCGTGGTCGCCGACCTCACCGGGCTCGACACCGCGAACGCGTCGATGCTCGACGAAGGCACTGCCGTCGTCGAGGGCATGCTGCTGGCCCGTCGCGCGTCGAAGTCGCACTCGAACCGCTTCATCGTGGACTCGGATGCTTTCCCACAGACCACGGCGCTGCTCGTGAACCGCGCAGAAGCGGTCGGCATCGAACTCGTGTTCCTCGACCTGGCGAACACGGCTCCTGACGCCGCTGAACTCGCCGACGCGTTCGGCATCGTCATCCAGTACCCCGGCTCCTCCGGCCGGGTATGGAACCCGGCATCCGTGATCGCCGCGGCGAAGGCGGGCGGCGCGGTCGCCGTCGTCGCAGCAGACCTTCTTGCGCTCACCCTGATCGCCTCGCCGGGCGAACTCGGCGCCGATGTCGCCGTCGGCACGAGCCAGCGCTTCGGCGTCCCACTGGGCTTCGGCGGGCCGCACGCCGGCTACCTCGTCGTGCGCAAGGGCCTGGAGCGCCAGCTTCCCGGCCGGCTCGTCGGCGTCTCGCAGGATGCCACAGGCCACCCCGCCTACCGCCTCACGCTGCAGACACGCGAGCAGCACATCCGGCGCGAGAAGGCGACCTCGAACATCTGCACGGCGCAGGTTCTGCTGGCCGTTATGGCGGGAATGTACGCGGTTTACCACGGTCCGCGTGGCCTGCGCGCGATCGCGCAGTCGGTGCACGCCGGGGCGGGACGCGTCGCGAGCACCCTCCGTGCGCGCGGGGTCGAGGTGCTCTCGCAGTCGTACTTCGATACCCTCGAAGTACGCGTTTCGGATGCCGACGAGACCGTGCGCGTCGCTCACGAACGCGGCATCCTGCTGCGCGTCGTCGACGCGACGACCGTCGCCTTGAGCATTGACGAGGCGTCCACGGAGGATCTCACCGGGCGGCTCCTCGACGAACTGCTCGAGGTCTTCGCGCCCGGCGCGGCCCGCGCAACCGACTCGATCCGTCCAACCGGCGACGCGCCGGCATCCGCTGATTCGGTTGTGCCGCTGGGCTTCCGTGCGTTCCCGGACGACCTGGCCAGGGTCTCCGACTACCTGACCCACCCGACGTTCAACACGCACCACTCCGAGACGGCCATGATGCGGTACCTCAAGTACCTCGCCGACAAGGACTATGCCCTCGACCGCGGCATGATTCCGCTCGGTTCGTGCACGATGAAGCTCAACGCCGCCACCGAGATGGAAGCCGTCACGTGGCCCGAGATCTCGAACATCCACCCGTTCGCGCCGGAGTCCGACGTCGAGGGCTATCTCGAGATCATCACGCAACTCGAGACCTGGCTCGCCGATGTGACCGGCTACGACTCGGTGTCGCTGCAGCCGAACGCAGGCAGCCAGGGCGAGCTCGCGGGCCTCCTCGCCATCCGCGGGTACCACCGCTCACGCGGTGACCTCGAGCGCACAGTGTGCCTCATCCCGCAGAGCGCGCACGGCACCAACGCGGCATCCGCTGTGCTCGCGGGCATGAAGGTCGTCGTCGTCGCCTGCGACGAGCTCGGCAACGTCGACCTGACTGACCTCCGCGCCAAGATCGAGGAACACGCCGCCGACCTCGCCGCTCTGATGATCACGTACCCGTCCACGCACGGCGTGTACGAGCACTCAGTGACAGCGATCACGCAGGCGGTGCACGACGCGGGCGGACAGGTGTACGTCGATGGCGCCAACCTCAACGCCCTGCTCGGCTACGCGCGGTTCGGTGACTTCGGCGGGGACGTCAGCCACCTGAACCTGCACAAGACGTTCTGTATCCCGCACGGCGGCGGCGGCCCCGGTGTCGGTCCGGTTGCCGCGAAAGCGCACCTGGCGCCGTTCCTGCCCGGACACCCGCTGGCGCAGCGCGCGGAGCACCCGCTTCGGTCGGGGTCGGATGTCGCCACCGTTGTACACTCCGGCGGCCCGGTCTCGGCCGCGCCGTATGGCAGCCCGAGCATCCTTCCGATCAGCTGGGCATATGTACGGATGATGGGTGCCGACGGTCTCAAGCAGGCGACCGGCGCTGCGGTACTCGCCGCGAACTATGTCGCCTCACGCTTGCGCGAGTACTACCCGGTGCTCTACTCGGGCGATAACGGCCTCGTCGCGCACGAGTGCATCCTCGACCTGCGCCCGCTGACCGAGGCCACGGGTGTCACGGTCGATGACGTCGCCAAGCGCCTGATCGACTACGGCTTCCACTCGCCCACCATGAGTTTCCCGGTCGCCGGAACGCTGATGGTGGAACCGACCGAGAGCGAGGACCTCCCCGAGATCGAGCGGTTCATCGCCGCCATGATCGCGATCAAGGCCGAGGCGACCGCGGTCGCCGCCGGCGCATGGCCCGCGGACGACAACCCGCTGCGCGGCGCCCCGCACACGGCGGAATCGGTGATCGCGGGGGAGTGGGAGCACGCGTACACGCGCGAGCAGGCCGTCTACCCCGTGCCATTGCTCGTGCGGAACAAGTACTGGCCGCCGGTTCGCCGCATCGACCAGGCCTGGGGGGATCGCAACCTGTTCTGCGCGTGCCCGCCACCGGAGGCGTTCGCCTAAGACGGCTCGCGACATCCGGGTCAGCGTGCTCGCGCGGCCGCGTGGCCCGCGAGTGGCCGGGCCCGCTCCCGCTGGGCCGGCCCGCCCTACGCCTTGAAGAGTGCGGGCCACCACGCCACGGCCAGTGGATACCCGACGAAAGAGGCGACGTCGATGATCCAGTGCGCGATCACGAGCGGCAGGATCCGGCCCCAGCGCGTGTAGCACCAACCGAAGACGACGCCCATCGCGGCGTTGCCGAAGAAGGGGCCGATGCCCTGGTACAGGTGATAACTGCCGCGCAGTGCGGCCGTCGCGACGATGATCACCCACTTCGACCAGCCCAGTTGCTTCAGGCGCGTGTACAGGTAGCCGATCACGATGATCTCTTCCTGCAGCGCCGATCGCAGCGCAGAGAGAATAAGGATCGGGATCGTCCACCAGTACCCGTCGAGGGGAGCAGGGATGACGTTGACGGTCGCGCCGAGCGCCCGGCCCGCGAGGTAGAGCCCCAGCCCGGGCACGCCGATGATGACGAGCAGGCCGAGACCGCCGAGCACGTCCTTACCTGGTCGCGTGAAGTCGAACCCGATGCGCCGGAAGGCGCTCCGCCCGGGCTGCCACAGCAGGTAGATCACGAGTGCGACAGCGAACAGGTCGAAGAAGACTTCCAAGAATTGATAGGTGAAGTCGAGCCACTGGCGCGGGCTGAGCGACTGGTTGAGTGCCGCAGACTGCTGCGACAGCGGTTTGCCCGCCGTGAGCATGGCGATGATCGAGATGATCGAATAGACGGCGGATGCCCCAAGCGACAACCCGAGGACGATCGCGACCTCCCACCACAGCCGCTTTCGATCGACCGTCGGCGCTAGGGTTTCAGCTGGCACGCGGGTGTTCCTCCTGGCAATAGGTAGCGATAGCGCGCGACGAGCGCGTAGCCGAGCGCCGCTACCCACGACCAGGGCGGAACGGACATGAGCCAACCCGCAACGCGGAGCACGGCGACCGGCTGGTGACGCAGGAGCGCAGCGATCGCGTTGTGACCACCGTACTTACCGTTTGCTGTGACAAGCCAGACACGTGCCTGTGCATCGTCTGTGGTGAGGCCATGAGCTTCCAGGTTCGTCCATTGGTATGGCGACACGGCCGGGGCGGCTGGAAGCGCCCGCTGGATCCACCGAGCCGATGTCGTGCAAAACCCGCAGTCGCCATCGAAAATCAGGAGCCCGGTGACTGCACCATTCGCGTCCGTCATGGGTGACATCCTGCCACCTCCGCACGGGTGAGGATGTCTCGTTTACCGTCGCGCCTAGCGCGGGGTGGACTGCGGAGTTACTCCTTATATCGCACCGTTCGCGCTGAATTCGTGCATTTCGCTACGGATCTTTGCATTTTTCCTGCTTGCCATGCATAGCATCTTCGTCTGAGTTACCACTGTGTAACGTTTTTGAAATCGGTGTAGAAGTGCGGTCTTTCACTACCTAGTGTCGAGTTATCCAGCGCGGTCGGGCGCCACCCATTGCCCTGCCGTCGCACACTTCTCACAGGAGGAACATTGAAAATCAAGCGATTGCTCGCCATTGGCGCGGTCGTCACTGCGAGCGCGCTCGTGCTCGCAGGATGCGCACCCGGCGGCGGCTCCGAGGTGGTGAGTGGCACTGCGATCAGTGCAGCTCAGAACGGTGCCATGACCAGCATGAACGCACTCACGGCAACGGGATATTCGACATACAACTCGAATATCTCGTACATGTTCCAGTCGACATTCAACTACT
Organism: Microbacteriaceae bacterium; assembly: GCA_030840105.1. Taxonomy (GTDB): domain Bacteria; phylum Actinomycetota; class Actinomycetes; order Actinomycetales; family Microbacteriaceae; genus JAUZGC01. The sequence goes on along the minus strand of JAUZGC010000085.1, from coordinate 15,651 downwards.
ACGACAACACGCCAAAGCTCGTGAAGAACACGAAGTTCGGGTCGTACTCGGTTGTGTCGAAGTCTCCGCTGACCATCAAGTACACGATCAATGACGGTGTCAAGTGGAGTGACGGAACTCCGGTCAATGCCTCCGACATGCTCCTTGCCTGGGCATCCAGCATCAGCAAGAACAACAAGGGCACGGTCAACTTCGGCTCGATTAACGCGGGCAGTGGTACTGACCTGATCACCAAGACCCCCACGTTCTCTGATAATGATCGCTCGATGACTGTCATCTACGACCAGCCGTACGTCGACTGGGAGCCGTTGACCGCGCTCAACCCGAACCTTCCGGCGCACATCGTGTGGGAGGAAGCCGGCATCGACAAGAAGACGGGCACCGACGCCCAGAAGGCGCTTGTAAGCGCCATTCAAAACAACAACACGGCAGAGCTTGCCAAGGTCGCGAAGGCGTGGAACCACGACTGGAACTTCACCGCAACGCCGACCGACAAGAAACTGCTCGTCGTTGACGGCCCGTACAAGGTGACGCAGCTCACCAAGCAGTACGTGACTCTCGTCGCAAATCCCGACTACACCTGGGGGCCGAAGCCGAAGGTGGAGAAGATCACGGTCCGCTTCATCCCAGACCAGACTGCCCAGGTACAGGCTCTCCAGAACGGTGAGATCAGCGTGCTGTACGGCCAGGCCACGGCCGACACCGTGAAGGCGCTCCAGGGGCTCAAGGGCATCGAGTCGACAACCTCGGCGACCGCAACCTTTGAGCACGTTGACCTGACCTTCAACAACGGTGGACCGTTCGACCCGAAGACGTACGGTGGCGATGCCGCAAAGGCCCTCGCAGTTCGCCAGGCGTTCTTCAAGGTCGTGCCCCGGCAGGAGATGCTCGATCGACTGATCAAGCCGCTGTCGTCGACCGCGAAACTCGACGACTCGTCCCTGTTCATTCCAGGCCAGCCTGGATACGACCAGGCCGCAGCGAACAACGGATCGTCCGACTACCAGACCGTTGATGTTGCCGCCGCCAAGGCACTGCTCGCGAAAGCCGGCGTCACGACGCCGGTCACGGTGCGGTTCGCCTATGCGAACGACAACCCGCGTCGTCAGGGCGAGTTCCAGCTGATCCAGGCATCCGCCAAGGCCGCCGGGTTCAACGTGACCGACGTCGGAAAGCCGACCGACCAGTTCTTCGACCCCGAGGTCGGAATTGGTTCGGGCAAGTACGACTACGACGCCACGGTGTTCGCGTACCAGCTGACCTCGTCGACCGTCACCCAGAGTGAGGCGAACACGACGACCGGCAACGCATACAACTACCAGGGCTACTCAAACCCGCAGGTGGACGCGCTCTGGAAGCAGGCGAAGGTTGCCACGAGTGGTGCAGCGGCCATCCCGCTGCAGCAGAAGATCGACGCTTACCTGTGGAAGGACGCGTCAACCCTGACGCTGTTCCAGCTGCCGGACGTGTCTGCGTGGTCGAGCAAGCTCTCGAACGTCAAGGATGCTCCGTATTCGCCGAACATCTTCTGGAACTTCTTCGATTGGACAGTTACGAAGTAAGGTACCGTCGACAAGATCGGGGCCGTGCAGTTGCGCGGCCCCGATCCGCGGATTCTTTCGTAACTTCACTGAAGAAGGTCATCTGACGTGCTCTCTTTTATCGCGCGGCGATTCGTGGCATCCCTCGCCGTGTTGCTTGTCGCTTCATACCTCGTCTACGTCCTCGCCGCGTCCAGTGGTGATCCCCTCTCCGATCTGCGTCAGAGCAGCCTCCCCAACAAACAGACGCTAATTGAACAGCGGACCGCTCTTCTGCACCTCGACGTTCCGCCATTCTTGCGGTACTTCGTTTGGCTGGGGGGTGTGCTCGGAGCGTTCGTTGGCCAATTCAACCTCGGCGACACCCTCGACGGCCAACACGTCTCTGATCTGCTCGGTAATGCAATGGGATCGACCCTCCAACTCGTAACCGGATCGCTGCTCATCGGCATCGTCATCGGGGTGACCTTGGGAATTGTGACGGCGCTGCGCCAGTACTCCGGGTTCGACTACACCGTCACGTTCATCTCGTTCCTTTTCTTCTCGTTACCGATCTTCTGGATTGCTGTCATGCTGAAGCAGTTCGGCGCGATCGGATTCAACAACTTCCTCGCCAATCCGCGCGTGAGCGTTCCGGCGATCATCATCCTGTCGCTCCTTTCCGGGGTGATGTGGATGGGCATTGTGGGCGGCAACGGTCGACGACGGCTTACGACCTTCCTGGTTGCCGCGGCCGCGGCCGCCATCGTATTGGTTTACATCACACTGACCGGCTGGCTGGACAACCCGAGCCTCGGCCCGGTGGTGACCACCGGACTCTCGGCGGGCGCCGCTGTGATTGTCACGGTTCTGTCGACCGGATGGGCGAATAAGCGATCCCGCTGCACCGCGCTGACAGTTGCAGGTCTCGGCCTGGTGCTCTACTACCCATTGCACGCGTTGTTCGAGCAGTTCAGCATCATCAACATCTTCACCGTCATCGCTCTGATCATCCTGTTCGCAGCTCTCGGCGGTGTCACCGGCTGGGTATGGGGCGGTCTCGATCGCTGGCAGTCGGTGCGGACCGGCGCGATCACCGGAGTGGTGGTGGCGCTCATCCTGCTCCTCGATCGTTTTCTCGCATCGTGGAACATCTATTTCACTCAGGTGGCAAATGGGCGGCCGATCGGCACGATCGGTGCCTCCACGCCGGACCTGGTGGGTTCGTTCTGGGTGACCGGCATCGACAGCTTCACACACCTGGTACTGCCGACCGTCGCCCTGATCCTCGCCTCACTCGCCGGCTACAGTCGCTACGCCCGGGCAAGCCTGCTCGAGGTGATGAACCAGGACTACATCCGCACCGCGCGGGCGAAAGGGCTCACCGAGCGCACCGTTGTGATGCGGCACGCATTCCGCAATGCCCTGATCCCGATCACCACGGTCATTGCGCTCGATTTCGGAGCGCTGATCAGCGGTGCGATCGTGACCGAGAACGTCTTCGCCTGGTCGGGGATGGGTGCTCTGTTCAATCAGGCCCTCAACAAAGTGGACCTGAACCCGATCATGGGATTCTTCCTGGTGACGGCGATCGCAGCGATCACTTTCAATTTTCTCGCCGACATCCTCTATTCGGCGCTTGACCCCAGGATTCGAGTGAGCGCATGAGCATCGGACCGCTTCCCCCGGTAGGCAGCAATGTTGGCCTGGGCCCGAAGGGCGAGGACCCCCGCAGCTCCCAGAGCTTTGTCGACAAGGGTGGCGCGCCGGTCGAGAGCACGTCGATCGAGCTCAGGGAAGTCGAGGGTCTGAGCCTTGGTCGAGTCGTACGTCGGCGCTTCTTCCGTCATCGAGCGGCGGTCATCAGCCTCATCCTGCTTGTTGTCGTCATCGTCTTGTCGTTCAGTTCCATCGGCTTCCACATCTTCGGCCTCAACACGCCGGGATGGTGGATTTGGAATTTCGACCAGGTCCCGAACATCGTCAATGGCGGTCAACCGACGCTGACCCTCGTGCCATTCAACTTCGGATTGCACCCGTTCGGCCAGGACTCGGTCGGCCATGACATGTTCGCGATGGTCATGCGAGGCATCCAGCAGTCGCTCATGATTGTCTTCGTCACCGGGATCGTTTCCACCGTGATCGGCGTCGTGCTCGGCGCCTTCGCCGGCTATTTCGGCGGTATCACCGATTCGCTGTTGATGCGGCTGACGGACATGGTGATCATCATTCCGCTTCTCCTTCTTGCCGCGATCGTTGGTAAGACGGTCAACGGTCCGTCCGTTTACCTTGCCCTCGTGCTCGGTTTTCTCGTCTGGACGACGCTGGCGCGTCTTGTGCGTGGGGAGGTACTCGCGTTGCGTGAACGCGAATTCGTCGACGCGGCTCGGGTCGCGGGGGCGAGCAGCGGTCGCATCATGTTCCGGCATATCCTGCCCAATACCGTGGGTGTGATCGTCGTCAGCGCCACGCTCACCATGTCGGCGACGATCCTCGTCGAGACCGCCATCAGCTACCTCGGGTTCGGTGTTCACGCACCCGATGTCTCGCTTGGCCTGTTGATCTCCAATTACCAAACCGCGTTCACCACGCGGCCATGGCTCTTCTGGTGGCCAGGTGTCTTCATCGTGATCATCGCGCTGACGATCAACTTCATCGGCGACGGGCTGCGCGACGCATTTGATCCCCGGCAGCGCCGTGGGCTCAAGCGCAGCGCGCGGCTGGACAAGAAGAAGGCCGAGCTCGCGGCGGCCGCGCAGGCGGGATCGTGAACGCCCTCACGAGGTCACGGCCAGGCCAGGGCGAGGATGGTGACCACAGCAAGCGAGGCGAGCAGCGCGATCCTGCCCACATTCCAACTCGTGCTTACACCATCCGTGCCGACGCTTCCGGAATCGCGGTAGCTCTCCCATTGCTGCAGGACGATGGGAGCAAGACCAGGGGCCGCGCCGAGCCGGGCGCGCTCCGCGCTCAACGAGGGCCGTCCCAGCGCGTCGCGATTCAGGCGCCCGATCGAGGCCCATGGGCTTGGAGCGGATACCGCCCAGGCCGGGTAGGAGCCGCTGTCGGTCACAAGGGTCAGGGTCCAGCGGGTCGTGATGTCACGAATTGCCGACCAGGCGATCCGGTGGGTGCGCAGGGGATTGACGACCTCCACCTCCGTGGAGTTGATGCGGAGGAGCGGCGCCCAGAACAGCGCATACATGCCAACTGCTACAAACGCCAGAGCCGGGGTCGCTCGCAGCAGGGGTTCCGGGTGACCATACATAATCAGCGATACCTCGGTGAAAACACAGATCGCCACGACCAGCACGGCCAGCCCCCGACTGAAGTGTGGCGCGAGCACGGATTCCTGCGGACCGACAGCCATAACCTCATTATTGTGCAGCCGGTGCACACAGATCGGACCAGTCGATGAACTCAGCCCCCGCCGCTAGCGCGGAACCAATCCTCGAAGTGGCTGATCTCAACGTCGACTTCTGGGTCGACGGCACGTGGTATCCGGCTGCCGTCGGGATGAACTATGACGTGAAGCCCGGCGAGGTACTCGCGATCGTCGGCGAATCCGGCTCGGGAAAGAGTTCGAGTTCGATGGCGCTGCTCGGCCTCACTCCGCCGAACGGGCGCGTCTCTGGGAGCGTCAAGCTGCAGGGCAGGCAGTTGATCGGGATCTCGCCGGGCGCTCTTCGCAACGTGCGCGGTAAGGACATCGCTGTCATTTTCCAGGAACCGATGACGGCGCTCAATCCCGTGTACACGATCGGCTTCCAGATCGTCGAAACCCTTCGCACGCACTTCGACATGTCCCCGGACGATGCGAAAGCCCGTGCAATCGAGCTGCTCGACATGGTCGAGATGCCCACTCCTGAGCTCACCTTCAACAAGTACCCGCATCAACTCTCGGGCGGTCAGCGCCAGCGAGCCATGATCGCCATGGCGGTCTCCTGCGATCCGCAGCTTCTCATCGCCGACGAGCCGACCACCGCTCTTGACGTGACGGTCCAGGCGGAGATCCTCGACCTGATGCGCAATCTCCGGCACCGGCTGAACAGTGCGATCATCCTGATCACCCACGACATGGGTGTCGTCGCTGACCTCGCCGACAAGGTGATCGTGATGAAAGACGGAGTGATCGTCGAGGCCGCCGATGTCCAGACGATCTATACCGCGCCCACGCATCCGTACACCCAGCAGCTGCTCGCGGCAGTGCCGCATCTCGGCACGGGAACCGCCGTCGAGACGGAACCTCTGAAGGAAGCCAGGTCGGCCCAGGCCGAACCCGTGCTTTCGCTGAAGAACGTGGCGATCGAGTACCCGAAGCGCGGTCGTGTGCCAGCCTTCCGCGCCGTCGATGGGGTCAACCTGGAGGTGTACCCCGGCGAAATCGTCGGTCTGGTGGGGGAGTCCGGATCCGGCAAGACGACGATCGGGCGGGCGGCCGTCGGCCTGCTCCCTGCGGCTGAGGGTGAACTGGTCGTGCACGGCCTGAACCTCACCTCAGCGAGCGCGCGAGACCTGCGTGCTGCGCGCCGGCACATCGGGATCGTGTTCCAGGACCCGGGTTCGTCGCTCAACCCTCGATTCCCGATCGGGCAGTCGATCGGCGAGCCCCTTCTTCTTGCCAAGGAGGCGAGCGGCGACGAGCTCGATCGACGGGTCGAGACGCTTCTCGACCAGGTCGAGCTGCCTCGGTCGTTCCGAAACCGCTATCCCCATGAGCTCTCCGGTGGCCAGCGCCAGCGCGTCGGTATCGCCCGGGCGTTGGCACTCCAGCCCTCGCTGCTCGTCGCCGACGAGCCGACCTCCGCACTCGATGTCTCGGTGCAGGCCCGCTTCCTCGAATTGCTTCAGCAGTTGCAGAGTGAATTGAAGTTCGCGTGCCTCTTTATTAGCCATGACCTCGCCGTCGTCGACCTGCTCGCCCACCGCATTGCGGTGATGCATCGTGGCGTGATCGTCGAACAGGGAACGCGGGACGAGATCCTGAGGGCGCCGAAGGACGAGTATACGAAGCGACTGATCGCCGCCGTCCCGCTGCCAGACCCCGCAGCCCAGAGGGCCAGGCGCGAGGAGCGACGGGCGTCCCTCTAGGCAAGCCGTACGCGGGAGTCAGAGCGGGATTCTGGACTAAATCCGTACGTGGTGTGCTGTACTCGACCGCGAGTCAAGGCTTTCGGCGTGCCTGAAACTGGGAATTCCATCCAAAAGTGTTTCCAATACGTAAACAAACTAACCTGAGTTTTGCGGTCGTCGAATGGCCACCTATTGTTCACTTATCAATGCGGCTTGTCGGTGCCAAACCTATGACCGCACAAACCAATGTTCCAGGAAATTGTTCCAATGAAAGGCGGAGACCCCGACAGGGTGCGATCCGCGAAGTGAGGTTGACCGTCGATGTCCCTGTCCCCGGGCGAGCTCGAAGTTGTAGCCCAGAGCGACTCGCTGAGAGTCGGCGGCGAGCAGCGGGAGCGCTCCATTGTCGGCCGCTCGCTGTGGTCGATCGCATGGCGGCGGCTGAAAAAGGACCGGGTGGCCGTGTCCGCCGGCGTGGTCATCATCGTGCTCATCCTCGTCGCCGTCTTTGCCGACGCGCTCAGCGCGCTGTATGGGCAGTCCTATCTGACCCAACACAACGTGGGCCCGGGTTCGCTGCTTGACCCAGCCACGAACATGCCGCTCGGAGTCCTCGGGGGCATCAGCCCAACGCACTGGCTGGGTGTCACCCCGGTGCTCGGGGAGGACATCCTCTCCTTACTGATGTTCGGGGCGCGCACCTCGCTCATCATCTCCGGCCTCGCTACGCTGCTGTCGCTTGTACTCGGTGTCTCGCTCGGCCTGATCGCGGGCTTCTACCGCGGCTGGGTCGACACGGTGATCTCGCGCGTCATGGATGTCCTGCTCTCGTTCCCCACGCTGCTTCTGTCGATCTCGCTCATCACGGTGCTGTCGTTCATCTCGACCGCCGAGACCATGCGCTTCGCCTTGATCATCTTCGTGCTCGGCTTCTTCGGCTGGCCGTACATCGGGCGCATTGTGCGTGGCCAGGTGCTGTCACTGCGCGAAAAGGAGTTCGTGGATGCGGCGCGCAGCCTGGGCGCGTCCAACGCGCGAATCATGGTGCGAGAGATCATCCCGAATCTGATCGGGCCGATCCTGGTCTACACAACGCTGACCATCCCGAACAACATGCTGGGGGAGGCTGGCCTGTCGTTCCTCGGCGTCGGTGTCGTCCCCCCGACTCCCTCCTGGGGCCAGATGCTCTCGGATGCGGGCAACTACCTGCAGATCGATCCGATGTACCTGATCCTCCCGGGACTTGCGATCTTCATTTCGGTTCTCGCGTTCAACTTATTCGGTGACGGGCTGCGCGATGCGCTCGACCCCAAGTCGACCCGATGAATCCTTAGACGTCCGCGCTTCCCGTGGCATTTACCGCGCCAGGGATCCGCGACGGGGCCTACCGGCCCACTACCCCGCAGCGACCAACTGCACATCACAGCTAGAAAGGACAACCCTTCCATGAAGGTCGACTTACCATTCATCAAGAAAAGGGGAAGAGGCATCGCAGCAATCAGCATCATGGCTGCTGCTGCCTTGGCCCTCGCCGCCTGTAGCGGCACCGGCAGTACTGCATCAGCGGGCTCTCAAGCCACTTTCAACGCGGCAGTCAACGGCGTTGTCAACCCCTCCACCGTTCAGGGCGGCACGCTCAACCTCATCTCGTCGACCGACTGCGACTCGTGGGACCCGGCCCGCACCTACTACGGCTGGTGCTGGAACATGCAGCGGCTCTTCACCCGCTCGCTGGTCGGGTACTCGACGGTCAACGGCACCAAGCCAGTGCTCGCGCCTGACCTTGCGACCGGCCTTGGCACGCACAACGCCGACTACACCCAGTGGACGTACACCCTCAAGTCAGGTGTCAAGTTCTCCACCGGCCAGGCGATCACTCCGCAGGACGTAAAGTATGGAATCGAGCGCCTGTTCGCGACCGACGTGATCAACGGTGGCCCGTCGTCGTACTTCATCCAGACGATCCAGCACCCGGCGGACTACCTCGGCCCGTACAAGAGCGGTGACCTGTCGTCGATCCAGACCACGTCGAACACCATCACGTTCAACCTGTCCACGCCGTACTCGGACTTCAACTACCTGATGGCAATGGCCGCCGCCGCACCTGTGCCGTACAAGACGGAGGGCGGACCCAATTACACCGGCGCCAACTACGGCAAGATGCCGGTCGCGTCTGGCCCGTTCGTGATCCAGTCGTACGTGCCGAACCAGACGGTCACCTTCGTGCGCAACAAGTACTGGAGCCAGTCGACCGACACGATCCACCACCCGCTGGCGGACAAGGTCGTGCTCTCGATCGACTCCAACACGAGTGACATCGACAGCAAGCTGAAGGCGGGCACCGCTGACGCGCGTGCGGACAACTCGATCGGTTCCACCCTCCAGGCCGCGGTTCTCACCCAGCCGAGCCTGAAGAAGAATGCCGACAACCCCACCACGGCCTTCACCCGCTATTTCTCGGTGATGCCGTCGGTCATTCCGAACGTGTACTGCCGTCAGGCGATCTTCTACGCCACCAACAAGGCGGCGCTCGTGCAGGCCTTCGGCGGTACTACGGCGGGAACCCCGGCCGGGTCGATGACCCCACCGACCATCGCAGGCTACAGTGCCACGGCGAACATGTACTCGACCGGCGCAGCCAGCACCGGTGACTTGACCGCGGCCAAGCAGGCTCTTGCCAAGTGCGGCCAGCCGAACGGCTTCAGCACCACGCTCGCCTACAGCACTCCGAGCTCGACCGGCCCGCAGGTGTTCGCGGCCGAGCAGGCCGCATTGGCCCGCGTCGGGATCAAGGTGACGCCGGTCACGTCCGCAACATCGAGCTACTACACCTCGTTCATCGGTTCGCCTGCCAACATCGCAAACCAGAAAATCGGCATCGCCATCGCCGCCTGGGGCGCCGACTTCCCGACCGGATACGGTTTCTGGAACTCGATCGCCAACGGTGCGGACATCCTGCCGTCGGGTAACACAAACTACCCGAGCCTGAACGACCCGATCGTGAACAACATCCTGAACGAGGCGCCCGCCGGTAAGGCCACTCCGGCCGACTTCACGGCGCTCGACAGCCAGGTCATGAAGGATGCGGTGTACCTGCCCATCCTGTTCGGCAAGTCGCTCTATTACCGCAACCCCCGTCTGACAAATGTCACCAGTGACAACGCTCTTGCGTTCGGCATCTACGACTTCGTCAACGTCGGAACCGGCGGCAAGTAAGCACTCATCCCCACGGTGGCCGGCCGGGACGACCCGGCCGGCCACCGCACGTACGGAATCAGGTTATGGTCCGATTTATTCTTGTCCGGCTGCTCGGAGCGGTCGTGGTGCTGTGGGTCGTCAGTGTGGTGACGTTCCTGATCTTCCAGCTGGCACCAGCCCTGTCCCACACGTCACCGGTGTACTACTACATCGGCAAGATCCCCTTTCCCCAGGACTCCATCCAGTTCAAAGCGCTGGTCCACCGCTTCGGGTTCGACCTCCCGCTGTATGCGCAGTACTGGCACTTCCTCTCCGGCATCCTCTTCGGCCAGACCATCACCGACGGCGTGAGCACGCCCATCCAATGTGGTGCGCCGTGCTTCGGTTACTCGTTCCGTCAGAACCAGCTCGTCGGAACCCTCCTTCTTCAGGCTGCACCGGTCAGCATCAGCCTGTGCGTCGGCGCAGCGATCCTCTGGCTCATCGGAGGCGTCACCGTCGGCACCTTCTCCGCCCTCAAGCCGGGATCATTCGTGGACCGGGTCGGTATGACCGGCTCGCTCGCCGCGGTCTCGCTGCCGATCTTCTTCACCGGTCCTCTGCTGTTGTTGGTCTTCGTGTACACGCTCGGCTGGCTTCCCGACGTGAGCTATGTGCCGATTACCCAGGACCCGCTGCAGTGGTTGCGCAGCATGATCCTGCCCTGGCTCAGCCTCGCGTTCCTCTACGCTGCGCTCTACGCCCGACTCACCAGGGCGAACATGATGGAGACGATGGGTGAGGACTACATCCGCACCGCCCGTGCCAAAGGACTGCCGCGGCGCGCCGTCGTCGTCAGGCACGGTCTGCGTGCCGCGCTGACGCCCGTGGTGACCATCTTCGGCATCGACATCGGCATGCTGATCGGTTCGACGGTCATCACCGAAACCGTGTTCAACCTCCGTGGGCTCGGCTACTTGTCGATCCAGTCGATCCAGCAGCAAGACCTGCCCGTCATCATGGGCGTCACAATTGTGGCGGCCGTGGTTCTGGTGCTCGCCAACCTCATCGTCGACATCCTCTACGCGGTCATCGACCCGCGCGTCACGGTCTAGTAGGGAAAGAAACGCTTATGTCCACCCCCCAAACTGCGCCGGCCGGCGCTCAGGCACCCACGTCGGGCCCGTTCCTCCGCGTCGAGGACCTGCGCGTGCACTTTCCCACCGACGACGGGCTCGTCAAGAGCGTCGACGGACTCTCCTTCGAACTCGAGCGGGGCGAAGTGCTCGGCATCGTAGGCGAGTCCGGCTCGGGAAAGTCCGTCACCAGTCAGGCGATCATGGGGCTGCACAAAGGCAGCCGCGCGAAGGTCAGCGGTGAGATCTGGCTCGACGGCCACGAGCTGGTTTCGGCCAGCGAAGACGAGATGCGGGCGCTGCGCGGCAACGACATGGCGATGATCTTCCAGGATCCGCTGTCGTCGCTGCACCCGTTCTATTCGGTCGGCTCGCAGATCAGCGAGGCCTACCTCGTGCACAACAAGGTGACGAAGAAGCAGGCACGCGCCGAGTCGATCGCGATGCTCGAGAAGGTCGGGATCCCCAACGCCTCCTCCCGCTATGACGATTTCCCGCACCAGTTCTCCGGGGGTATGCGTCAACGGGCGATGATCGCCATGGCCCTCATCTGCCAGCCCAAGCTGCTGATCGCCGACGAGCCCACGACGGCACTCGACGTGACGGTACAGGCGCAGATCCTCGAGCTGATCAAGTCGCTGCACGAGGAGCTGAACTCTGCGGTCATCCTGATCACCCATGACCTCGGCGTCGTTGCAGAGACCTGTGACAAAGTGCTCGTCATGTATGGCGGCCAGTGCGTCGAAAAGGGCCAGGTCGAGGATCTCTTCGACCGCCCAGAAATGCCGTACACCTGGGGACTCCTGGGCTCGATGCCGCGCATGGACCGGGCGCGTCAGGCGCGGCTGACGCCGATCAAGGGCCAGCCGCCGTCGCTCATCAACGTGCCGAGCGGTTGCGTGTTCCATGCCCGCTGTCCCTTCGTCGATCGCGTCGACGGCAACCGCTGCGTCACCGAGCATCCCGCCCTGCTGCTCGCCACTGGTGGGCATGAAGTGCGGTGCCACATTCCGTCGGACGAGCGCCTGGCAATCCTGCAGGACGAGATCCTGCCCACGCTCTGACCGACCCTCCCGATACGAATTTCGAGGAACAATGTCTACGATTTCCAGCAGCACGAGCACACCGACCGATTCGCCGCTTCTCTCGGTCCGCGACGTGACGAAGCATTTCCACGGTAGTGGGGCAGGAGTGTTCGGCCGCAAGGGGTCTCCCGTCAAAGCCGTCGACGGCGTGAGCTTCGACATCGCCAGCGGTGAGACGCTCGGGCTCGTCGGCGAGTCTGGGTGCGGCAAGTCGACGACCGGCCGGGTGGTGAGCAAGCTGCTCGAGCCCACGTCGGGGTCCATCCAGTTCAACGGGCGCGACATCGCCACGCTCAAGGAGCGTGAGATGCGGCACTATCGCAGCGAGATCCAGATGATCTTCCAGGACCCATACTCCTCGCTCAACCCCAGGCACACGATCGGAACGATCGTGGGTGCGCCGTTCCACATCCAGAAGGTGAAGACCGAGGGCAGTATCAAGTCCACCGTGCAGGGGATCATGGAGCGCGTGGGGCTGAACCCCGAGCACTACAACCGCTACCCGCACGAGTTCTCCGGCGGTCAGCGTCAGCGCATCGGCATCGCCAGGGCGCTCGCACTGCGGCCCAAACTCATCATCTGCGACGAGCCTGTCTCGGCTCTCGACGTCTCGGTGCAGGCGCAGGTAGTGAACCTGCTCGAAGACCTGCAGGAGGAGTTCGGGCTTGCATACATGTTCATCGCGCATGACCTGTCGGTGGTTCGCCACATCTCGGACCGCGTCGCGGTGATGTACCTCGGCAAGGTCATGGAGCTCACCGACCGGGACACGTTGTACTCCGAGCCGCTGCACCCGTACACGCACGCCCTCATGTCTGCCGTGCCGATCCCTGACGTGCGCAAGGAGCGCGAGCGCGAACGAATCCTGCTCACCGGCGACCTGCCGAGCCCGAGCAATCCGCCGTCGGGTTGTGTGTTCCACACCCGCTGCCCGAAGTTCCGCATGGAACTGAGCGACGAGCAGCGCGCGCGCTGCGTCGGAGAGTCGCCAGAGCTGGCAGACAAGGGTCCTGGACACAAGGTGGCCTGTCACTTCCCGTCGGCACGGCCCGGGATCAAGCAGTTGCTCGGCGTTCCCACGGTGCGAACCACGGGGGCTGCCGAGTCGCCCGCAGCCTGATATCGGGGCTCGCACGAGCCGGTCGGGATTGTGGGCTAAAATTGAACGTTATCCCCTATCTTCTGACCGAGAGTCGAGCCTTTACGCATGTCTGAAACCGCTGTCGCCCACCGCGAGGATCTGCGCAATGTCGCAATCGTCGCCCACGTCGACCACGGCAAGACCACCCTGGTCGACGCCATGCTCAAGCAGACCAATTCGTTCGCAGAGCACTCGCACGTCGACGAGCGCGCGATGGACTCCAACGAGCTCGAGCGTGAGAAGGGCATCACGATCCTCGCCAAGAACACGGCGATCTCGTACAAGGGCATTCACGCTGCCGCCCATGGCGCAGGTGGCCCGGTCACAATCAACGTGATCGACACCCCCGGACACGCCGACTTCGGTGGCGAGGTCGAGCGCGGTCTGTCGATGGTCGACGGCGTCGTGCTCCTGGTCGACGCGAGCGAAGGCCCGCTGCCGCAGACGCGCTTCGTGCTGCGCAAGGCCCTCGAGGCGAAGCTGCCGGTGATCCTGCTCGTCAACAAGACGGACCGGCCGGATGCGCGCATCCAGGAAGTCGTGCACGAGAGCCAGGACCTGCTCCTCGGCCTCGCGAGCGACCTCGCCGACGACGTTCCAGACCTCGATCTCGACGCGATCCTCGATGTGCCCGTAGTCTATGCATCCGGGCGCAACGGTGCTGCGAGCCTCAACCAGCCCGAGAACGGCCAACTGCCAGACAACGAGGACCTCGAGCCGCTGTTCGACGCGATCCTCACCCACATCCCCGCGCCGACGTACGACCCGGCCGCGCCGCTCCAGGCCCACGTGACCAACCTGGATGCCTCGGCATTCCTCGGTCGCCTCGCCCTGCTTCGCGTCTTCAACGGCACGCTCAAGAAGGGCCAGACGGTCGCCTGGGTGCGCCACGACGGCACGAGCTCGAATGTGCGCATCACGGAACTGCTCATCACGCGGGCACTCGACCGTTACCCGGCTGAAAGCGCCGGCCCCGGTGACATCGTCGCGGTCGCGGGCTTCCCCGACATCACGATCGGCGAGACCCTCGCCGACCCCGATGACATCCGTCCACTGCCAGCCATCCACGTCGACGACCCCGCAATCTCGATGACGATCGGCACCAACACCTCGCCGCTCGTCGGCAAGGTCAAAGGCCACAAGCTCACCGCCCGCATGGTCAAGGACCGCCTCGATCGGGAGCTCGTCGGCAACGTCTCGCTCCGCGTCCTCGACATTGGCCGTCCTGACGCCTGGGAGGTGCAGGGCCGTGGCGAGCTCGCGCTCGCCATCCTCGTCGAGCAGATGCGCCGCGAGGGCTATGAGCTTACCGTCGGCAAGCCCCAGGTGGTCACCAAGCGGGTCGACGGCAAGCTGCACGAGCCATACGAGCACCTGACCATCGACGCCCCGGAAGAGCATCTTGGCGCGATCACCCAGCTCCTCGCCGCGCGCAAGGGCCGCATGGAGAACATGGCGAACCACGGCACGGGCTGGGTGCGCATGGAGTTCATCGTGCCATCGCGCGGCCTCATCGGCTTCCGCACCGAGTTCCTGACCATCACGCGCGGCACCGGCATCGCCAACGCGATCTCGCACGGCTACGACGAGTGGGCCGGATCCATCGTCACCCGCAGCAACGGTTCGATCGTCGCCGACCGTTCTGGCGTCGTCACTCCGTTCGCCATCATCGCGCTGCAGGAGCGCATGACCTTCTTCGTCAACCCCACCGAAGAGGTGTACGAGGGCATGGTCATCGGCGAGAACTCGCGTGCGGATGACATGGATGTCAACATCACCAAGGAGAAGAAGCTGACGAACATGCGCCAGTCGACCGCGGACAACTTCGAGTCGATGACGCCCTCACGCCAGCTCACGCTTGAGGAGAGCCTCGAGTTCGCCCGCGAGGACGAGTGCGTCGAGGTCACGCCGACTGCCGTTCGCATCCGCAAGGTCGAGCTTGACCAGAACGCTCGCGCCCGTTCGACGTCGCGCCTGAAGAAGCAGGACGCCTAGACGCGCAGCCCGCGCACGCAGCATGAAGGCGGCCCTCCTGCTCAGCAGGGGGGCCGCTTCTGTTCGTGTCCGATGCTTCGGATCAGGTTCTCGGAACGTCTCGTTATGATGGCGACATGGCTGGCCGCATCCTCAATTTCGCCTTGCTGTTCCTCCTCGGTGCGGTCCTCGGAACGGTGGGAACGGTCCTGCACCAGTCCACGGTGACTCTCGGGAGTGTCGCCGTGCCGTGGGGCATCACCGTGGCCCTCGCGGCCGTCGCGTGCCTGCTGGCGGGGCTGCGGCTCGTGAACCCAGGTCGCACGCATGCGTTCGCTGCGGCGTTCGGCCTGGTCGTCATGATCGGCGTCTTCTCCCAGCGCAGCACGGGAGGTTCCGTGCTCATCCCCAACAACCCGCTCGCCACGGTTTGGGTATTCGCACCCGTCATCGTCGCGACCATCGTGATCGCCTGGCCGCGACTGGGGCAGCGCCAGCGACGCGGTGGAAACGACATAAACTAGATGTCAATCCGAAGGGACTTC
>JAUZGC010000123.1 GCA_030840105.1 Microbacteriaceae bacterium | reverse complement strand
AGTGTGGAACGGAGCGCCTGGGTGATCCGGGCTCGGCGTCTATCCGGTAGAGGTCACGCCTGACGCCTGTGGGGCTGGAGCTCAACAGCGTCGCGGTGTAGGGAGAGTCAGTTGCCGCGACGCCTTCCCCCTCACTCGCGCGGATGACAGTGACATCCGTAGGTGTGGGTGAGACGAGTTCCGAGAATGCTATTCCGAGTGCGGTGCACAATGCCCAGAGTGTTTCAAGGCTTGGATTGCCCTGAGCGGCCTCCAGCTGCGACAGGGTCGACTTGCCGATCCCCGCGCGTCGGGCCACCTCGGACAGGCTCAGTCCCGTCCTGGATCTTTCGCGACGCAATGCAGCCGCAACAACTTCCTGAGGGTTTGTCATCAGGTTTCCCTTCACGCTCTATCGCGCTTGACTCGGCGAGTACCAGCGTTCATCATAGTGAACATGTTGCTATTGTACAGAACACTCGGCGGTCGCAGCCTCCGCCAAGTGAGTCTCGTCTGCTTGTCCGTCGCAGTGATGGGAGTCTCGTACGGAATCAGCGCCCATGCCGCCGGTATTCCACTGTGGGCGAACCTCCTCCTCGCCACGACAGTCCTCGCGGGTGCTTCGGAATTCCTCTTTATTGCCTCCATGCACGAAGGTGTCCTGCCGGTCGTCGCTGCGCTGGCCGGCATCCTGGTCAACGCCCGAAATCTCATCTACGGATTTGCGGTCTCACCGTCGATCGGGCCCGGATGGCGACGATGGGTGGGCGCCCACCTGGTCAACGATGAGTCGGTCGCGCTCTCGTCCGCCGAGGCATCGGAGCAGCGTCGACGGCTGCTGTACTGGGTCACAGGAATTGGCGTCCTGGTCGCGTGGCCGTTTGGAGCCGTCCTCGGAGGCACCCTCGGTGCACTGATCGCCGACCCGTCGGCATTCGGGTTTGACGCCGTGCTGCCAGCCGTTCTGCTGGCTGTCGTCATGCCCGCTTTGCGCGATAACTGGACAAGGGGAATCGCGCTTCTCGGAGCGCTCCTCGCCTGCGGAGTTACACCCTGGGTGCCCGTTGGCGTCGCCCCGATTCTGTCTCTCGTGGCACTGCCACTTGTTCTCCTCCAGAGAAAGGACTCCACGTGAACGCCACATCAGTCGTGCTCGGGATCGCAATCCTGGCCGCGGGCACCTATCTGCTTCGGGCCAGCGGCGTCGGCTTGCGGTCCTGGACGACGATCGCACCGATGCTCGATCGAGTCCTGGCAACGGGAACGGCAGCCCTGCTCCTGGCAGTTGCGGCGTCTTCGGCGGCGTTTGACGGGCGGGCCCTCGACGGATTCGCCCGCGTGATCGGAGTGGCAGTTGCCGCGGTCGCCGCGGCCCTGCGCGCGCCCATCATCGTTGTTGTTGTTCTCGCCGCTGGGGCTACCGCAGGACTCCGGCTGTTGGGGATCCAGTGACAGGCGCAGGCGGCGCAAACAGCGTGCCGCGGATCACGCTGCCATGGAAGGTGCGCACCGCCGCCGTAATCCACCCTGCGACCAGGCCCGCGAAGGCGATGACAGCCATCACCTGCAGCACGACCGATCCCGTGTGAAGTGCGAGTCCGGTGATCCCGGTCACGCACGTACCGACTGGGAAAGTGAACGACCACCACGTCAGCGAGAACGGGAGCTTCTGCCTCGCGGTCCGGATAGTAATCGAAATGGCGAGCGCCGCCCAGAGCAGCGCGAACCCGAGCATCGGGACGCCAAAGGCAACGCCGAAGAACACGAAGGCGTTCGCCCAGGCCGGGAACACAAGATGTGCATCGCCGCCCAGGAGGTTCGCGGCCGTGATGGACTGCCCGACCGGGCCGAGGACGATCCAGAGCGTGGGCACTGCGGCGGCGGCCCCGACTTTGTGCCGCACCAGTCTGGCCCAGATCAGCGTGATCACGATCAGCGATGCGACGAGACTCAGCCCGAACATGGCGTAACACGCGAGCAGCATGGTCATCCTGGCCTGCCCTGCCGGTACAAAGGGAACGAGCAGGGCGCCGGTCGCCGCCGACACCATCGGGGGAACGATCGGCATCAGCCAGCCGCCGAACGCCGAATCGTCGGCGATCTCGAATCGCGTGAACGTCAGGTACGGCACTGCAACCGCGCTCACCAGGCCAGTCGCGGTACCGATAGCCCACAGCACGGCGTCGACGGTGACTGCGGCCTGCAGGCCGATCACGTCCCTGCCGAGGAGGAGTGTTCCCGCTCCGACCGTGAGGAAGGCCATTGGCGGTGCCCCATAGAAGTGCGCCATCACCGGGTTCTGATGGTGCGAGCGTGCGGTTCTCGGATGACCCATCCAATGCGCCGCTGTTGCGGCAGCCAAACCGACGAGAAGGACTGCCGCGAGCATCCAGATGACCGTCGCCGCGCCCCGCAGTGCGGGAGCCACGAGAGGAAGGCTGGCTGCAGCGTTCGCGACGATGCCGGTTCCCATGATCGAGGCGAACCAGTTGGGTGTGAGGTACGAGGTGACGGTATTGAAGCTCATACCTCGAGCATTCCCGCCGCGACTGGCGTCAGCCAGAGGAGTATTGTTGTGGCGTCACAACCGATGTTTGTAGCTGGGAGTTCTGTTGCCGAACACGCCCGACCTCGACAGCCTCCGGCTGCTGGTCGGCGTCGGCGCCTCCGGCAGCCTCTCGAGCGTGGCGCGCGATGCCGGAATGAGCCAGCAGGCCGTATCTGCGCGAATGGCCGCCCTCGAAAAGGCACTCGGCACGCCCCTTCTCACCCGGTCTCCGCACGGCACTCGGCTGACCGAGGCGGGGATCCTCGTCGCCGACTGGGCAACTCCGTTACTGACCGAGGCCGACCGATTCGAAGCCGCCACTGAAGCTCTTCGATCCGATGTCGAGTCGTCCCTCACCATCGCCTCGAGCATGACCATCGCCGAACACCTAGCGCCCGGATGGCTCATCCGGCTCCGCACGCAGTCCCCGGATCTCAGAGTGGAGCTCACCGCCGGTAACAGCGAAGCCGTCGTTAAAATGGTGCGCTCACGGACAGCGGCTCTGGGCTTCATCGAGACGCCTGACCTCCCGGCAGATCTGCACTGCGAGTCGTTCGCCTCGGATGAGCTGGTCGTCGTGGTGGGCCCGTCCCACCGCTGGGCAAAGCGGCGTTCCGGAATCACCGTCGAGGAACTCGCCGATGCCAGTCTCGTCACGCGCGAGCACGGGTCCGGCACTCGCCTTGCATTCGATCGCGCCCTCGCGACCGCCGGCTTCCCGATGCTCGCCGAGCCCGCGGCCGAGTACTCCACGACCAGCGCAATCCGCTCGACCGTCATGGCTGGTCAAGTGGCGTCCGTGCTCAGCATCCTCGCCGTACGCGAACAATTGGCGAGCGGCGCGCTGGTGCGGGTCCGTGTCCGCGATCTGCGCATCATCCGCCCCCTCACTGCGATCTGGCACCCCTCCGGGCGACTTCATTCCGCGGCAGAACAGCTTCTCGCGATCGCAGCCCGGAGGGCTTAGGGTGTCCCGCCGCGTCGCATCCGGCGGATGTCACGCGACCGATTGGATCAGTAGTTCTCGCATTAGTGTCGGCGGGTATCGACGTCGGGATCGATTCGATCCGCTTTCTGGATTTGTTCCTCTGCGCGTGCCTGCGACGCCTCGGCGTCCTCGCTACGTGAGGCGGCTTCGCGGCGCAATCGTTCTGCATCGACCTCGGCTTGCTGGGCGGCGGCGGCGGCTCGCGCTGCTTTGGCTTCGCGTTCTCGCGCGGCAAGCGCGTCGTCCTGCGCGCTCTGCCGGATTTCGGTTGCCTTGCGCCGGTCCGTTTCCACCTTGCGCCTGCGACCCATGACCCAGACCACGACAATGATTGCGATCACGACGACCACGACAATGATCAGAATCGTGATTCCCGTTGCATTCATGGTTCACCTCTTCCTGCGGGTCCAGCGACTCTGCGGGCCGCCTCGTGCCACGCAGAGTACGCGCCCTTGCCCATCGCATCAATCGGGCCGCGGAAACTGCACGCCGAAGACCGATGGCACGTGTGGACGAGCCGCTGACAACGAACCGCTGAGGATGGTCCGCTCACCCAACGGGTGAGCGGACCATTTTCAGGCGCTCTCTGGTCTCGGGGGCGAGGGGCGACGCGACCAGATCACCACAGGGATGAGCAGGATCGAAAGCAGCCCTCCGCCGAGAGAAAGCACCGTGAAGCTGCTTCCGGCGACGACGACGCCGGAGAGCGCACCTCCCGTCGCACCCGCCAGGGCGATCAGGACGTCGACTGAACCCTGGGTGCGCGCCCGCGTTTCCGGCGGGGTGCCGTCGATGAGCAGCGCAGTGCCGCTGATCAGGCCGAAATTCCACCCGAGTCCGAGCAGTGCTAAAGCGACCATCAGCTGTACCATCGCATCCGCCGAGGCAGTGGCTGCGACGAGCCCGGAGATCAGGAGGGTGACCCCGGAGGCGATCGCCATCGGCAGCCTCCCGACCCGGTCGACCAAGTACCCGGTGATGAGCGACGGCAGATACATGAAGCCGATGTGGATCCCGATGACAATGCCGACGTCGGTGAGCCCGTGCCCGTGCGAACTCATCTGCACGGGCGTCATCGTCATGATGGCTACCATCGCCACCTGCGTCAGAACCATGACGGTAACGCCCGCCGCCACCATTCGTGGGCGAACCGTCGTCGCGACCGCACCGGTGGTAACGCTCCCGTCCCTGGCTGCCCGTGCCGCGAGTTGCGCGGCGAGGAGGAACGGGTCGGGGCGGAGCCAGACCAGGATCACCAGGCCCGCACCGAAGTAGGCGACTGCGGCCAGCAGGAACGGGCCGGCGAGCTCGGGAACACCGATGCTCCTGGCGACGGTACCCATCGGAGCAACCAGGTTAGGGCCGGCGACGGCGCCAAGAGTGGTGGATACCATCGCCACGCTGACGGCACGCGCCCGCCGATCCGGGGTTGCGAGATCCGTGCCCGCGTAGCGAGCTTGCAGGTTGGTGGCTGTTCCCGATCCATAGACGAGCAGAGCGATGAACAAGAGGATGACGTTGTTTGCGACTGCCGCAAGCACCACACCGCCAGCGCCGATCCCACCGGCTACAAAGCCAGCGGTCAGCCCGACCCGGCGGCCGAGCCGCTGGGAGACGCGGCCGACGAGAAGCGCGGCAGCCGCCGACCCCAGCGTGAGCAACGCTGACGGCACGCCCGCCAGACCGGTTCCGCCGAGCATCTGTTGGGCCAGGAGCGCCCCGACGGTGACCCCGGCGGCGAGACCGGCACCACCGAGCAACTGGGAGAAGACAACCACCCCGAGGATTCGCCGGTACAGCGACCGCCGCCGCTCAGCCGAAGACGCATACACTTCCACGGTCTCTGCCGAAATCGCCATCCGCTTCACCTTTGCTTGTGGTCAAACGGTATGGCAACGCAGCGCACGAGCGCCAGAGGGATCGAATTACACTCGCCCGTCGACCTCGTCGCGGGCCACGGCGACAGACGCCTGGCTCACGTCCTTGCGGGTGACGGTGAGGTAGCCGACGAGCGCGGCGATCGCCAGGGTGAGCACAAGGGCCACAAGGCCGCTGCCGATCCCGACGCCGCCAGCGGTCGTGGGCTTGCCGAGCCAGTCGGCGACGGATGCGCCGAGCGGGCGGGTAACGACGTAGGCAAACCAGAACGCGAGCACCCCGTTCATCCGGAACCTCGCGAAGCCGATGGCCGGGATCGCGATGATCACAGCGAACAGAACCGCGGATGCCAGATAGCCGAGGTTGAAGGCGATGGCGGTGAGGTCACCGACCGCGGTGCCAAGTGCAAAGGTCGTCACCACGGTGAGCCAGTAGAAGATCTCGCGTCGACTCGTCGTGACCGAGTGGATCGACAGCCCACCCTCCACGCGGTGCCACACGACGAAGATCGCGGCGAGCGCCACCGCAAACAGGATGGCGGAGGCGACGTACGGCACGCCGAATCCGACATGGAGGACGTCGGCGACCATGGTCCCGAAGACTCCGACCATCACCACGGCGAGCCAGTACGCCCACGCGACGTAGCGGCGCATCCGGAGCTGGATGATCATCGCGATGGCAAACCCGATGAATCCGATGATGACCGCGGTGACCGGCGGCACGGCGGTCACCATGAAGTCGCTGGTGGATTCCCCCATCGCGGTCGAGAGGGCCTTGATGACCCAGAAGTAGACGGTGATTTGGGGCACGCGCACAGCGGCGGCGCGAGTCAAGACGGCTTCCGGTGCGTTCATGCAGTCGTTTCGAGATCGGTCGTGCACGCCTGGACGGCGCGGCGGACGGAGAGGGACACAACGAGAATAACGATGATCGATAGGAAAAGCAGGCTCGTGACGGTGGTTCCGAAGCCGAGTCCGCCATCTTTCGTGGACTGCGAGAGCAGGTCCCCCGTGGATGCGCCAAGCGGGCGGGTGAGAACGTAAGCGATCCAGAACGCAAAGACCGCATTCAGCTTGAAGACGAAGTAAGCGACCGCGACGAGGACGATTGCGCCCGTGAATAGCAGCAAGGCGTTGAGGTAGCCGAGGTTGAGACTCTCCGCGAGGAGGTCGCCGGCGGCGGTGCCGAGGGCGAAGGTGAATAGAACGGTCAGCCAGTAGAAGGATTCGCGGCGGGTTGTGAAGATCGAGTGGATGGAGAGGGTCTTTTCCACTCGGAACCAGAAGAGGAACGTTGCCGCTAGGGCGATCGCGAAGACGACGGTGGTGACATCCGGAGGAACGCCAAGGTTATCGACCAGATTGTCGGTAATGAGGGTGCCGACGACGCTGATCAGGACCACGGCCAGCCAGTACACGGCGGGGACGTACCGCGTGAGACGGAACTGCACGACCAGCACGACGGCGAGCAGGACTGACATGACGAGGGCGGTAACGGCCTCGCCGAGGTTGAGGTTCACCACGAGATAGTCAGCCGCGGTCTCGCCAACTGTGGTGGCGAGGACCTTGATGATCCAGAACGCCGCGGTCACCTCTGGCACCTTGCTCAGAATGCTGCGGACAGTCGGCGCGGTGTAAACGGTGCTGGATGTCATGCGGATCCCCCAAGTGACAGTCGAATGCACCCAGCAAATCAACACCGTTCTAAGAGTTCGCGAAGAACACGGATGTCGTGAAGAACATCACTACCGGACACAGCGGCGCCCCTCGAGTACCAGGATGTCGCGAAGCGAGGGCTTCTGCGA
Source organism: Microbacteriaceae bacterium (assembly GCA_030840105.1). Taxonomy (GTDB): domain Bacteria; phylum Actinomycetota; class Actinomycetes; order Actinomycetales; family Microbacteriaceae; genus JAUZGC01. The sequence continues at coordinate 4,369 of JAUZGC010000123.1, read as the reverse complement.
AACGACGTTCTACGCGCGGGACCGTCGCCGCACGACGATGGAGCGCACGATGACGGGAATGATTGAGACCAGGACGATGCCGACGAGGACAACGTCGATGTAGTGAGAAACGACCGCGGTCACTCCGGGGATGTGGGCGAGCCCGTAGCCGAGAAGGATCATGAACAACGCCCAGCCGACCGCCCCGACCAGGTTGTAGGCGGTGAAGACGCGGCGGCGCATCTTCCCCACTCCTGCCGCGACCGGGGCGAACGTACGCACGACCGGGACCAGCCGTGCGACGGTGACCGCGGCGGGACCGAACCGATCGAAGAACGCCTGCGTACGGGTCACGCTATGACGACTGAACAGGCCGGACTCCCGACGTTCGAAGATCGCCGGACCCGACGTGCGCCCGATCAAGTACCCCAGCTGGTCGCCCAGGAATGCGGACGCGGCGACGGCGAGAACTACCAGCCACAAAGGCTGCTTCACGGCGCCGCTCAACGTCAGGACACCGGTAAAGAAGAGGAGGGTGTCGCCCGGAAGGAAGAATCCGACCAGCAGGCCGGTCTCGACGAAAACCGCCCCGCACACGATGAGCAGCCCCCACGCTCCCGCGGCGGTAATGATGGTCTGTGGGTTAAGAAGTCCGGTAAGCACACTCAATCCTGCGAGTGCGTCTCTAAGAAGTTTCCAAGACGCCGAATTTTCCAAGACGGCCGCGGCGACGTAGATTGCACGAGTGCGACGTCCATCCCTGCTCCTGATCGAGGATGACCCGAATCTGGGTCCCCTCATCGAGCAGGTGCTCGCCGAGATCTATACCGTCACTCGCATTTCCGATGGAACCACGGGGCTCGAGACCGCGTCGACCGGTGAGTTCGATGTGATGGTCATCGATCGCCGCCTTCCCGGCACGAACGGAAGAACCATCGTCGAGGCAATTCGTGCTCGCAGGATTTCCACGCCGATCCTGATGCTCACCGCCCTCGGAACCACCAGCGACCGAGTCGACGGGCTGGATGCGGGAGCGAACGACTACCTGGTCAAGCCATTCGAATTCGATGAGCTGCTTGCCCGACTTCGCGCTCTACTGCGCACCTTCGACGATGCCGAAGATGCGATCCCCATCGGCGAGTGGGAGTTCCATCCGTCGAGCCGCAGCATCCACTCCCCGTATTACGGGCGCATCCAGCTGACCGCGCGCGAGAGTGACCTCCTGCAGTTGCTTGCGGAGCAACCCCTGCGGGTTTTCAGCCGCGCGCACATCCTGCACAGCGTCTTCGATAGCGGCGAACAGCCCGGCAGCGTCGACACGTACGTCCACTACCTGAGACGAAAAACCGACAAGGACATCATCGCCACCGTGCGTGGACAGGGCTACCGGATTGGTGAACCATGAACCAGCGACATCCCCGGCGCATCGACGCCGACGCGCAGGCCATTCACCGCGCCTCCCGTATCGTCGGAACCCAGATCACGATCGCGTCCGGCGCACTCGCACTGGCCGCGATCGGTGCCGCGTTCATCTTCGTCCTCGACCAACTGCGCCCGGCAGAGGTCGCCGAGGTACCGCGGCCCGGGGAACACAAGATCTACATCAACACCACCGAAGCGCTCATCGGACTGATCGTCGTCGGCATCCTCGCCGTCGTCATCGCCGGCGTCCTGAGCGCACTCTTCACCCGCCGCGCGGTCAGTCCCATTGCGCAGGCGCTCCGGATGCAGCGCACCTTCGTGCAGGATGCCAGTCACGAACTCCGCACACCGCTCGCGGTCCTCGACGCCCGCCTGCAGATCCTGCAGCGCACCCTCACCCCGAACGACCCCACCACCACGACCGTCTCCGAACTTCGCGCGGACACCCGCGACCTCATCAACGTTGTCAACGACCTGCTCCTCGCGGCCGATACCGGCAACGAAGCCGACAACACCCTGACGTCTCCCCTGGCCCCCGCGATCAACCACGCCGTTGAGGCGATGCGAGTCCTTGCCGACCCGAGGGAAATCACCATCCGTCTCGACGTCGACGGCAACCCGGCCAGCGCGATTCCACCGACCAGCCTGCAACGCTGCATCACCGCGCTCCTCGATAACGCGCTCACGCATTCCCCCGACGCCTCCACAATCACTGTGTCGGTGACCACCACCGGGACCCATGCGGTTATCACGGTCTCGGATCGTGGGTCAGGCATCCGGGGAATCGACCCCGACCACATCTTCGATCGATTCGCTCACAGCTCGCCGCCACCAGACGCATCCCCGACACGGCGCAGCTCGGGAATCGGCCTGGCCCTTGTCCGCGACATCGCCACTCGACACGGCGGCACCATCCGTCTCGTCCAGACGTCATCATCCGGAAGCACCTTCGAGCTGCGGTTGCCTCTGCGCTAGCGGTGACGCTGGCCGCGGCATCCGCGCGTCTGCGTTACCGCCATTCGCGCAGACTCGCGGTCATTCCGACTCGCAGGGGTCGCGCGGTAGCTAACGAGCACCACGCGTTCGACGGCAAGCCGATCCGAGACTACGTGCCCGTTCTGGTCGAGCACGGAGCAAGGCAGCGCCTACGCCAAGAGCTAGCGATCCACCGCGGCAAGGATCGCCGCCGCGAGTTCGCGGGGCCGCGTGAACTGCGGCCAGTGCCCCGTCGGCAGGTCAACGAGTTCGACCTCCTTGACCTTGGCGAGTTCGGCAACGAATGAGTTGCCCGCCGCCAACCACGCACGCATCATCTCCGCCGAGAACTCACAGCAGATGACCGTCACGGGCACGTCGTAGCGGCGCGGGTCGCTCAGGGTCTGCTTGTCGCTCGTGATCCGCACGGGCTCCGGGATCGCGATGCTGCGAAACCTCTCGCGCAGACCATCACCCAGGTCGACCAGGTCTTCCTCGTCGAACTCGGACCAGTCCGGGAGGGGGACCTCGCCGTTCACGACGGGCAGTTCGTCGTTGATCACACCGCCCTCCCCGAGCGGACCGCTGTCGACATAGATCACTCGCGCGACGGCATCCGGACGAGCATCCGCCGCAGCGTGGGCGATCGCACCGCCACCACTGTGACCGACCAGCACCACGGGAGACGGCAGCGAATCGATCGCGGCAACAACCGCGTCAACATGGTCGCGCAGGCCGATGTCCGTGCGGTCGGCATCGCGCGACTCGAGACCGGGAAGAGTGAGCGCGTGAACGGTGTACCCGGCATCCCTGAGTGGTTCGGTCACGTCGTCCCACGAGGCGCCATCGAGCCAGAAGCCGGGGATGAGAAGGAGGTCCATGGCGGCCAGAGTATTTCGGCACCCCCGCGGGGTCAAGGCCTTCTCACCCAGACGGTCGGTCGCGGGAGGGTCATACTGGGAGACGTCGCATCGCACACCGTGACCTAACGGGAGGAACGTGCATGAAGGTCGTCAACATGGCCGAATTCGGGGATGCAAGCGTGCTGGAGCTCGCCGAGGCCCCCGACGTCGAGGTGGGTCCAGGCGACGTCAGAATCAACGTGATCGGCGCGGGCGTCAATGGGGCTGACATCCACCAGAGACAGGGCAACTACCCGCCCCCCGCCGGCGCGCCGCCATGGCTAGGCCTCGAGGTGTCTGGAATCGTCTCCGCGATTGGCGGGAACGTCACGGGCATCGCGATTGGCGACGCGGTGTGCGCTCTTCTGCCCGGCGGTGGATACGCCGAGCATGCGGTTGTCGACGCGGGGCTCGTGCTCCCCGTGCCGTCTGGCGTGTCGGTTCTGGATGCCGCGGCGCTGCCAGAGGTCGTGGCAACGGTGTGGTCGAACGTCTTCATGCTCGCGCGGCTTCAACCGGGCGAGACCCTGCTCGTCCACGGCGGAACGAGCGGGATCGGCACCATGGCCATCCAGATCGCGATGGCACTGGGTTCTCGGGTCATCGCCACGGCGGGGTCGCCGAAGAAGGTGGCGTTCATCGAGGCCCTTGGCGCCACCGGGGTTGACTATCGAGCGGACGACTTCGTCGAGAAAGTCTCCGATTTCACCGACGGCGCCGGAGCCGACGTCGTGCTCGACATGGTCGGCGGCGAATACCTCGCACGCAACATCCGGGCCCTGGCCGTCGGCGGCAGGATCATGGTCATCGCGAACCGAAGCGCGGAGAACAGCACGTTCAACCTCGGGTCGCTCATGACGAAACGAGGCCGGATCTGGGCAACGACCCTCCGCTCCCGACCGCTGGCCGAACGGGTCGAAATCATCCAGGCGGTGCACACGACGGTCTGGCCGCTCATCGAGGCGGGCTGGGTCAAGCCCATCATCGACTCGACCTACGACCTGAGCGAGGCATCGGCCGCACACGAACGGATGGAGTCATCCGCTCACATCGGGAAGATCCTGCTCCGCGCCGTCTAAAGCATCCGGGCT
>JAUZGC010000038.1 GCA_030840105.1 Microbacteriaceae bacterium | reverse complement strand
CCAGGCGGTGGTCTCGCACCTGGATCTCACCGTCGTCCTGCGCACGATCGTCGAAGCGGCCGTCGAGCTCGTCGGGGCTCAGTATGGTGCGCTTGGCGTCATCGCCCCGAACGGCAGCCTCGAGCAGTTCATCCACGTCGGGATGCCACCGCGTCAGGTCGATGACATCGGCCACCTTCCCGAGGGACACGGCCTTCTCGGCGCACTGGTCGACGACCCGCAGCCCATCCGGATCGACCGCATCTCCGATGACTCGCGATCAGTCGGATTCCCCACTGGCCACCCGGAGATGGACAGCTTCCTGGGTGTGCCGATCCGGGTGAGGGATTCCGTGTACGGCAACCTCTACCTCACCAACCACGCGGACGGCGCATTTACGCGCGAGGACGAGCAGTTGGCGGTTGCCTTTGCAGCGACAGCAGGATTCGCGATCGACAATGCTCGGCTGTTCGCCGAGACCGAGGCCCGTCGTGCGTGGAGTGCCGCTGCCGCCGAGGTCACGTCCGCTCTGCTCTCCGGAGAATCTGCGGATGCCCTCACCGAACTCGTCGAATCGGTCGAACGTCTCTCCGCGGCCTCCTTCGTCGGCGTCCTCACCCCAGAGCAGGATGGGGCGGCCGTGCTGGTCCAGGTCGCGAGGGGCGAGGGCGCGATCGAGTTGGACGGACATGTCCGCCCACTGTCTGGCGACTTTCTCGCCGGCGCAATCGAGAGCGGTAAGCCTCGCCTTGCGGATGGCCTGGACGGCGAGACCCTGTCCATCGATGGCCACGACTGGGGTTCTGCCCTCGTCGTCCCGCTCCAGGTCAACCAGGAAACGCGCGCTCTCCTCGTGGTCCTGCGCGCGGCAGGCGCGCCCGCGTTCAACTCGTTCGATCTGGAACGGATTGCGGATATCTCCGGACAGGCCGGCATTGTCATGGAACTCGCTGCCGCGCGCGCCGACCGGCAGCGAATGCTGTTGATGGAGGACAGGGCGCGAATAGCTCGCGACCTGCACGACCACGTCATCCAACAGCTGTTCGCTACCGGTCTTGAGCTGCAGAGCATCCAAACCACCCTCGGTCCAGGGGGCGTCGCCGATCGCCTCGACGCGAACGTCGGCGCGATTGATGCGGCAATTGCACAGATCCGCACCGTGATCTTCGCTCTGTCCCGGCAGACGGCCGGCGCGGTCACCGTGAGGCACCGCATCCTCGACCTTGCAGACGAAGTCGCTCCCGTCCTTGCCCACCCGGCGACCGTGGCCTTCTCTGGCCCGGTCGACCTGGTCGTCAATGAAGCACTCGCCGACGATGTGATCGCCGTCGTGCGCGAAGGCTTGACCAACGTCGCTCGGCACGCCCAAGCCGAGCACACCGCCGTCAACCTCGAGGTCGCCGACAGCCTGGTCACCCTCACGATCAAGGACGACGGGATCGGGCTGGGTGGGAACGCGCGGCGAAGTGGGCTCAAGAATGGCGCGGACAGAGCTACCCAGCACGGGGGAGAGCTGTCGATCGACTCGGACGGAACCGGAACGCTGCTCACGTGGAGCGTTCCGATCCCGGACTTCCAGGCGACGTCGTGACCGCCGCTCCGATCCGCGTGTTCCTCGTCGACGACCACGAGATCGTCCGGCGCGGCATCGCGGATCTGCTGGACGCCGAGCAGGATCTCGAGGTCGTCGGCGAGGCGCCGACTGCCGCGCTCGCACGCACGCGCATAGCGGCGACCAGGCCCGACGTGGCAGTACTGGATGTGCGGCTTCCGGACGGCAGCGGAATCGACGTCTGCCGCGACCTGCGGACCACGCAACCGGATGTACGCTGCCTGATCCTCACCGCGTACGACGACGATGACGCGCTGCGCGCGGCCATCATCGCCGGCGCATCCGGGTACGTCCTCAAGGACATCAGGGGAGGCAAACTTGTCGAGTCGGTCCGTCTCGCGGCAGCAGGAAAACTCCTCATCCATCCTGCGATCGCGAATCGCGTGGTCACCCAGTTGAAGAACACGACAGCGCCGGACCCCCTCCTCGACACCCTGAACCTGCGCGAACGACAGATCCTCGCTCTCATCGCCGACGGGTTGACGAACCGGCAGATCGGCACGCGGCTGACGCTCGCAGAGAAGACCGTCAAGAACTACGTGTCGTCGCTGCTCAGCAAGCTCGGGCTCGAGCGCCGCACCCAAGCGGCAATCCTGCAACTGGAACACCGGAGGTCCTCAGAAGAGCGCTAGGCGACCTCACGGGGCTTTCGGCCCTACGCCGGAGGTCGCGCAACGAAGAAACTCCAATGACAGTCCAAATACGTGCGGAGGAACCGATGAAGCTCGCCCCCGATCCAGGAGTCCAATCGCTCTCCGAGCGCGACTGCTGGGCGCTCCTGTCCGAAGCCACACTCGGCCGGCTCGCCGTGACAACCGATGATGGTGTCGATATCTTCCCCGTCAACTACCTCGTCAACAATCGGTCGGTTCTCTTCCGAAGCGCACCCGGTTCGAAGCTCCTCCAGTTGACCGAGCATCCAACTGTCGCTTTCGAGGTCGATGACACGCGCCACCGACGAGCCCTGTGGAGCGTTGTTGTGAAGGGAGTAGCCCAGCGGCTGGGCTTCGACTCGGACATCGAGCAATCGGGCATCCTCGCGCTTCAGTCCTTGAACCCGACGGAGAAGTCGAACTACATTCGGATCATCCCGCAGACGATCACCGGCCGCCGATTTGAAGTCCCGCGCCGAACCTCGAAAAGGCAGGGGGATCGATGAGCACGCTTCACACCATCGCGCCGTGGAATCGCGAAGAACCGCGGGAACTCACCGAGGAGGCGCTCGAACAACTCAACGCCTGGTGGCGGGCGGCGAATTACCTCTCGGTCGGCCAGATCTACCTGCTCGACAATCCGCTGTTGCGCGAGCCGCTCACTCGCGAGCACATCAAACCCCGGCTTCTCGGGCATTGGGGCACAACGCCCGGTTTGAACTTCATCTACGCGCACCTGAATCGCGCCATCCGCGAGCGTGATCTCAACACCATCTACATCGCAGGTCCCGGCCATGGCGGACCGGGAATGGTGGCGAACGCCTACCTGGATGGCACGTACTCAGAGGTCTACAACGACATCGACACGACCGAGGATGGCGTTCGCAAGCTCTTTCGCCAGTTCTCGTTCCCCGGTGGAATCCCGAGTCACGTGGCACCCGAGACTCCGGGGTCGATCCACGAGGGCGGCGAGCTGGGCTATTCCCTCTCGCACGCGTACGGTGCGGCTTTCGACAATCCCGACCTCCTCGTCGCCACCGTGGTCGGTGACGGAGAAGCGGAGACGGGTCCGCTCGCCACGAGCTGGCATTCCAACAAGTTCGTCGACCCGCGCAACGACGGCGTCGTGTTGCCGATCCTTCATCTGAATGGCTACAAGATCGCAAACCCGACCGTGCTCGCGCGCATCCCGGAGTCCGAGCTGCTCGATCTCATGCGCGGCTACGGTCACACCCCGTACGTCGTCTCGGGCGGCTTCGATGACGAAGACCCCATCGAGGTCCACAAGCGCTTCGCCACGACTCTCGACCTGGTACTCAACCACATCGCCGAGATCAAGGCGGATGCCGCTGCCGGCACTCTTCGGGGACGCCCGGCCTGGCCGATGATCATTCTGCGCAGCCCTAAGGGCTGGACGTGCCCCAAGGAGATCGACGGGCATCCGGCCGAGGACAACTGGCGCTCGCACCAGGTTCCCCTCGCGAACGCGCGGGACACCGAGGAGCACACGCGACTCCTCGAAAGCTGGTTACGGTCGTACCGGCCGGACGAGCTGTTCGATGCCACCGGCGCGCCGGTGGCGCTCGCCACCGCGCTTGCACCAGCGGGGGATCGGCGAATGAGCGCGAACCCGGTCACCAACGGCGGTCTCCTGCGCCAGGCCCTGCGATTTCCGGACTTCCGCGAATACGCGGTCGAGGTTCCGGGTCCCGGCGGCTCGCTCAGTGAACCGACGCGTGTGCTGGGGGAGTGGCTGCGGGATCTCGTCGCCCAGAACCCCGACAACTTCAGGATCTTCGGACCGGACGAAACGGCATCCAACCGGCTGTCAGCGGTCTTCGACGTGACGAACAAGCAATGGAATGCCGAGCTCTGGCCGATCGATACCGACAACCACCTGGCCAGAGCAGGGCGGGTCGTGGAGATGCTGAGCGAACACCAGTGCCAGGGCTGGCTCGAGGGCTATCTGCTCACGGGACGCCACGGACTGATCAATTCGTATGAGGCGTTCGTCCACATCGTCGACTCGATGTTCAACCAGCACGCCAAGTGGCTGAAGACGTCGCGAAAAATCCCGTGGCGGCGGCCGATCTCCTCACTCAACTATCTGCTCAGTTCGCATGTCTGGCGGCAGGACCACAACGGGCTGTCCCACCAGGATCCGGGGTTCATCGACCATGTGGTCAATAAGAAGGCCGATGTCGTGCGGGTTTACCTGCCGTTCGACGCGAACACGCTGCTGTCGACCTACGATCACTGCCTGCGATCGGTGGATTACGTGAACGTGGTCGTCGCCGGCAAGAACCTCACCCCCAACTGGCTGACCATGGACGAGGCGATCGAGCATTGCAGTCGCGGCCTCGGACTGTTCGACTGGGCGGGAACGGAGGTCGCCGGAGAGGAACCGGATGTCGTGCTCGCGGCCGCCGGCGACGTTCCGACCCTCGAGGTGGTGGCTGCGGCATCCATCCTGCGCGAGCGCGTCCCCGACCTTCGCGTCCGGGTCGTCAATGTCGTCGACCTGATGCGTCTTCAAAGCGAGGAAGTACATCCTCATGGGCTCAGCGACGGTGAATATGACGCGATCTTCACCGCCGACAAGCCGGTGATCTTCGCCTACCACGGCTACCCCTGGCTCATCCACCGCCTCGCGTACCGTCGTCACGGGCACGCAAACCTGCACGTGCGCGGCTACACGGAGGAAGGCACGACGACAACACCGTTCGACATGGTCATGCTCAATGACCTCGACCGGTTCCGCCTGGTCATCGACGTACTCGACCGGGTGCCCGGACTCGCGGCCAGGCACGCTGCACTTCGACAGGACATGCAGGATTCGCGGCTGCGGGCTCGGGAGTACACGCGAGAGTACGGAGAGGATGCCCCGGAGATCGCCGAGTGGACCTGGAGCCGCTCGTCGTGATTGCAGGCGAGGCGTCTGAACGCGAGGCTCGGATGAGCACGATCCTGGTCGTCAACAGCGGGTCCTCGTCGCTCAAGTA
>JAUZGC010000034.1 GCA_030840105.1 Microbacteriaceae bacterium | reverse complement strand
CGTGTGCGCCCGGGAAGCCGAGCAGGTAATCGGGAGTCGCGCCCGCGAACGTGTAGATCGTCTGGCTCGCGTCGCCGACGACGCACACGTCGCGCCGCCCGCCGAGCCACAGGTCGAGCAACTGCTGCTGCAGTGGCGAGACGTCCTGGTACTCGTCGACGACGAAGAAGCGATACTGCTCCCGCACCTGCATCGCGACTGATGGCTCGCTCTCGATCATGCCGGCGCAGGCCAGAAGCACGTCCTCGAAGTCGAACTGTCGGCGCTCATCCTTGAAGTCCTCATATGACTGCTGCAGGAGGAGGAGTTGCTCTGCGGACATCGAGCCGGGGATGTTCCGGTCCTGGATGCGCCCCGCATACTGGTCGATGCTCAGCCCGGACACCTTGCGCCACTCGATTTCGGCCGCAACATCGCGCAGGGTCGCGGTGTCGACCTTGAGACCAAGGCGCTCGGATGCCTGGCCAAGCAGCCTGCCTTTGCTGTCCAGCACCGAGGGCAGCTGGCCGCCGATCACCTGCGGCCAGAAGAAGTTCAGCTGGCTGAGGGCCGCGGCGTGGAAGGTACGCGCGGCGACACCACCCGCGCCGAGGTGACGGAGGCGCCCGCGGAGCTCGGCGGCGGCTCGACTGGTGAAGGTGAGTGCCATGACGCGGTTGGGAGCATACGCACCCGTCGCAACACCGTACGCGATGCGGTGCGTGATCGCGCGGGTCTTGCCTGTGCCAGCACCGGCCAGGATGCAGACCGGACCGAGCAGCGCCTCGGCCGCGACGCGCTGCTGCTCGTCGAGGCCGGCCAGCAGGGCATCAACCGTCGAGGTCATGGCCGGTGCCGGGGGGAGACGTCCGGCGAAACATCTGTCGAACGAGGAGGCGCGTCGAGCGGGCCTCCGTACCAGTCCTCGACGATCGCACGGGCGATCGACGACTCTCCAGGCAGCAGCACGCTCTCCCGCTCTGCCCACAGCTCCTGGCGGCTGAACCAGCGCAGGGCGAGGATCTCCTCGCCGTCGGGGGCGAGTGCGTCTGCCTCCTGGTCGTCGGCAAGGCGCGCCGTGTACCCGACCATGATGGATGCCGGGAACGGCCACGGCTGCGATCCGAGGTACTCGGGGTTGACGACCCGCACGCCCGCCTCCTCGAAGATCTCGCGCTCGACGGCGGCCTCGAACGACTCGCCTGGCTCGACGAACCCGGCGAGCAGCGAATACCGGTTTGCCTCCCAGAGCGCATTCGAACCGAGGAGCAGGCGGTCATCGCGGTCGAGCACGCTCACGATGACGGCCGCGTCAGTGCGCGGGAACACCTCGGTGTCGTCCACGAAGCAGCGCCGGACCCAGCCGCCCTGCTCGACGACGGTCGGCGTTCCGCAGCGGGGGCAGTGCGTGTGCGAGGCGTGCCAATTCGTGATGGCGAGCGCCTCTGTGAAGAGGCCGGCATCCCGATCGTTCAGTGATGTGGCCGCGAGCCGCAGGTTGCCCCAGCGGGACTCATTCGGCTCGAGCTCGGTGGCGGCGGCATCCGTGAGCACGACCGCGACGACGGGTGTACCGGCGGGGACGGAATCCGTGCCGGCGAGCGTGCGCCCCAGGTAGACGCGCACAAGCGCTGCGGTGACATCCTCGACCGGGAGCAGCGCGAGCAGCCGCTGCGAGGCATCCGTCGACGGAGCGAGCAGCGCCCGCCCCTGCCAGAGAGGCATCACTCGCGTCGCGGGATCCGCCCACAGTTCATCGAAGAGTGCGGGGCGCGAGCGCGCCAGATAGTCCCGGTCGACGGCTTGCCTGGAAAGCGGTAAATCCGTCAGAGCCGAACGCGACATCAACGACCTCTCAGGAATGATGTGCCCCCGCCGCACCACTGTCGAATGCCATGGCAGGCGTGGCGAACGGCCGGAGCCGGGGTGTCGACCTAACCTAGAAGACATGGCCAGATCCCATCTCACTCTAGCCGCGATGGCCACCTCAGCCGTCCCCGGGCTGGATGTCTCAGGCACGCGCAGTTACAGCACGGGGCGCCAGGGGGACTACGACTCAGCCCTCCTCTCCGGGCGCGACGGCCGACAGCTCATCATCCGCGTACCGACGTCACAGGGAGCGGAGACCGAGCAGAGCGCCGACCTTCTTGCCCTGCGCGCGTTGACCACAGGCATCCGCAGCCGGCTGCCGTTCGAGGTGCCGACCTTCGCCGGGCAGGCGCCCGTCGGTGGCACTCGCGCGATCGTGTACGACTTCCTCCCCGGCGACCACGTGTCGGTCGACGGGATACCGGCCGGCGACGGCCTCGCGGTGTCGCTGGGGCGCGCACTCGCGGCCATCCACTCCCTGCCGACGTCGTTCGTCGGCGAAGCCGGCCTGCCGGTGCTGAGCGCGCCGGAATGCCACAGCTCGACGTCATCGCTCATCGAGACGGCGACGGGAACTGGCCTCGTGCCAACCGCGCTGCGCGATCGCTGGCGTGAAGCGGTGGGCGACACCTCGCTCTGGCAGTTCCAGCCGACCGTCATCAACGGCGCGCTCTCCGCCGACTCCCTGCTCATCGACGGGGAGACGGTCGTCGGCGTGCTCGGCTGGTCAGCGCTCCGCGTCGGCGACCCGGCGCGCGACCTGCACTGGCTGCTCGCGATGAACGGCGATGCCACCGAAAGCGCGCTGGGGGCATATGCTGCGACCCGCCAAATCGCCACCGACCGCCAGTTCACCCAGCGCGCCATGCTCTACGCAGAGCTCGAGATCGCGCGCTGGCTGCTGCACGGCCGCGAGATCCACAACACAGCGATCGTGGATGACGCCGTGCAGATGCTCGACGGACTCGTCGACCGCGTGCACGGTGACAGTGTGAACCCGCTCTCCCCCGAGACCGGGCCGATCCTCGCCGTCTCAGATGTCGAAGCCATGCTCGACCGCACGCCGGGCGACCGCTCGTCGGATGACTACGGTCACTTCGGCGGGATGAAGCCTGTCGCCGACGACCAGAGCGAGCGCAGCTCGGCCTCCGAGTAGATCCGCTCCGGCCGGATCACGCGATCCTCGGCCACGAAGTAGAACACCGCGTCGATGCGCTCCGGGTCGATTCCCTTCCACCGCGCGAATGCAAGCCGATACAGCGCTAGCTGGAGCTGCTTGCTTTCGAGGTCCTGGGCATCCTTCGGCGCCTTTCCGGTCTTCCAGTCGACGATCTGGTAATCGTACGAAGGATCCTCGGCCCGGTAGACGGCGTCGAGCTTGCACACGATGACGTTCTCGTCGAGCAGGGCATGGATCTCGATCTCGACCTCTTCCGGACGGCGATCCGCCCATTCGCTGCGTTCGAAGATCTCCTGCAGCCGCTCGAGGTCGGCCTGCTCGAGCAGCGGCTCATCCGGGTCGTCGTCGAGTTCGGCGATTGACGTGTCGATCCGGTCGGATGCTCCCGGAACCCCGTAGCGCTGCTCCACCCAGCCGTGGAAGAGGGTACCGAGCCGTGTCTGGCGGAAGGGCTTCTCCGGCATCGGCCGACGCAACTGTGCCGCGACAGCGGCCGGATCCGTCACGTAATCCTTGAACCGGGATGCCGGGATGCGCGTGGGCAGCGCGACGAGTCCGGCGTCGCGCGACCGGCGGTCACGCTCGGCGAGCAGCAGGTCGATGTCGTGCTGGTAGACGCCACCGGCAGGAGCCGCCGTGCCCGCCGCACCGGCCGCGGCCTCGCGCACGGCGACCGCAGCCGAGAGCACCCGCTCGCGCCGCGAGCCGAGCGGATCGAGCGGCCACAGCACCGTCTCGGCTTCGAGTGCGAGCGGGTTCTCGTCGGGCTCGCGGCACTCGGGGAACGCGTCAGCAGACAGGATGCCCGCCTGCTGGAGCTCGCGCAGGAACGCGCCGGGCCCGCGTGGTTTGGTCTGAGTCGACCAGTACGAGCCGGCGAGGAGGAGGCTGTCCCGTGCGCGCGTGACCGCAACATACGCGAGCCGGCGCTGCTCGGCTGCATGACGCGCGACGATGCTCTCCTCGAACTCACCGACGGCCGTGTCGAACTCCTTCTGGGTGTCGGCGTTCCGCCAGTCCAGTGCCGGCAGCTCGCTCGCGTCGCCGCGGAATTGGTACGGCAACGCACCGAACTCCAGCCAACCCCGCTTGCTGCGCGGGGGGCCGGGCAGCTCCCCGTCCACCATGCGCGGCACGACGACGATGTCCCACTCGAGGCCCTTCGAGCCGTGGATCGTGAGGATCTGCACGGTGCCGGGCTCGGGGTCCTCGGAGCGCGGAGCGAGGTTGTCCCTGCGCTCGGCCTCGGACAGCCAGGAGAGGAACGAGCCGAGCGTGGCCGACTCGTCGCTCGCGAGGTAGGCCGCGATCTGCTCGGCGAAGGCATCCAGGCTCGCCTGCCCGATGCGTGCGGTCTCGTTCGCCGCGACCTCGATGTCGAGCAGGAGCTCCTGCTGCACGAGGTTGACCAGGTCGAGCAGGTCGAGGCCGACCCTGGAGCGCAGTGCGCCGACCTGGCGACCGGCGAGGCGCATGCGCTCGAGCCCGGTTTCACTGAACTCGCGCAGGGCACCGTGGCCGGCCGGTGCATCCACGATGAAATCGAGGGCATCGACGAGGGAGGCCCCCTCGTCGTCGACGACAGAGTCGCGCAGCCGCTGGCGCACCGCCGGGTCAAGCGGCCGGAACGCATGATCGCGCGCGGCCAGCCACGAGGCAAGTCCGTTCAGTGCCTTGATGTCGCGAGGTCCGATCCGCCAGCGCGCGCCCGCGAGCAACCGAATGAGCTCCGAACCCGCAGTCGGGTCGTGCATGACGCGCAGGGCGCTGACCAGGTCGGCGATGACGGGCTGCTCGAGCAGGCCGCCGAGACCCAGGATGTGGAACGGCACTCCCCTGCGGGTGAGCGCGCCGGTGAACGCATCGATCTTCTTGATCGACCGGCAGAGCACGGCGGCGCTGCGGACCTCGCCCTTCGCGCTGGGTTTCGCGAGCTCGCCGGCCAACCACTCGGCGACCGCGCTCGCCTCATCGACGACCGTCTCCTCGAACACGGCGTCGAGCTTTCCCTGGCCGACGCCCGGACGCGGGCTC
>JAUZGC010000030.1 GCA_030840105.1 Microbacteriaceae bacterium | reverse complement strand
GCATCCGCCGTCTCGTGCGGCGAGGGCGATGCGTTGGTGGGTGTTGTAGAGGCGTTGTTCTCGGCCGAGGTTGATCGGCTGCCCGGTCTCATCGAAGGTGATGGTCACGGTGCCGGCGTTGCAGGCGGCGCGTTCGACGGTTTCGATCGATACCGGGGTGTTGCATCCTTCGATCCGGCCGTGACCGGTGCGGTTGGCCAGTGAGTTTGCGGTGACCAGCACTCGGACTGCCGGTTGCCGCGTCCCGATGATGGTGTGGGTGCCCGCCGCATCCGAGTCGACTCCCATCCGGAGGAGTTGGGTGAGTGCGTCGTGGACGTACTGTTCTGTGGTGCGGGGGTCGTGTGTGATTGCATCCGACCACGCCGTGTCGGTTTCGTCGACGAATCGGGGTCCGCCGCGCCTGGGGGAGGTGAGGGTGTCGTAGACGTCGTCCCAGTACGCCGCGGACTCAATGTCGGGGTCGATGATGTACCGGCTGATCCCATTCGGACGCCTGACCCGGCGCACGGACCGCTCCTCGTAGATGGTCCGTTCCCGGTTCGCGATCCCGGCCGCATCGAGTTGATCGCGGAGCTCGCGTGCCCGTTTCAGGAGCCGGTCGGCGTCGAGGGTGGCGGCTTCACCCAGCAGCACACGCGCCGCGGCCGCGAGATCGTCGCCGGTCACCCCGGTCACCCCGGCCCCGGTGGTGCCCGTGCCTGCTGCACCCGCCGCATCCGTCCCCGCCGCATCCGTCCCCGTCGCATCCGGTGCTGGCTCGCCGAGCCCGGACCGGATCGCGTTCGCCGCATCCACCGAGAGTGCCCCGTTGGCAACCGCAGCACCAACGGCCACAAGCCAGGGCTCGCGCACGGGTTCCTGGCCAGCGTGCGCGCTGCCTGGCTCGGGTTCGGTCAGGGCGTCGTGCGCCAGGGCGTCGTGCACCAGCGCGTCATGCACCAGAGTGCCGGCGTGGACGAGGGTGAGGGCGCTGCGCGAGGTCGAGCCGGTTTCGTGTTGGATGAGTGCTTCGGGGGTGCGGAACCCTTCCCGCTGCGCGAACCCGTCATATCCGAGCTCCCGGCGGGACCGGTACCCGATCTCCCCGGCGATCAGTGACGTGCGCGCATCCACAATGCGGCGGATCTCAGCGAGTGCGCGAAGCGAGCTGAGCAGCCCGTCGTGATCGAGCTCTTTGATGAGTCCGACCTCGGCCGGGATCGCGGCGGCGGCAGACCGCACCGCATCGAGCGATGCGGTGAACGTGTCTACGAGTGGGGCCATGAAATGAGTCTGGCAGGATCGAACATACTTCTGCGGGGAACGCACGAATCGTGGGACAAGTCAGACCGAAAGTACCCTGTGGAGGAGGGGGCTCGCCAGGGAACCGAAGTGACCGGGGGAACCGAAGGAACCGAGGATCGGAGGGAGCCACTCGCCCAGGATCGGAGAGGTCCGAAAGAGTTGCAGTGGCGGGTCGCAGTTGCAGTTGCAGTGGCGGTTGCGGTTGACGTCGCGGGTGCGGTGGCGGTGGCAGTGGCAGTGGCAGTGGCAGCCGCGGTCGCAGTGGCGGTCGCGGTTGACGTCGAAGTCAAGGAGTCGCCCAGCGACCTATCCCTCAGAAGCAGCGCATCAGGCTCCACAGGGCATGGGGGATGGCGCTAGACCAGCAGCTGGTGCTTCGCGAGGTCGCGGTAGAGCGGAGTGGAGTTCACGAGTTCTGAGTGCGTACCCATGCCGACCACGCGGCCGTGATCGAGCACGACGATCTGGTCGGAGTCGACGACGGTGGAGAGTCGGTGCGCGATCACAATGAGTGTGCGGTCCTCGGCGACGGCGTCGATGGCCTCGCGCATCAGCTGCTCGTTGCGCCCGTCGAGGCTTGAGGTGGATTCATCGAGCAACAGGATGGGCGGGGCGGCGAGCAGCGCACGCGCGATCGCGAGGCGCTGGCGTTCTCCCCCGGAGAGCATGATGCCGTCTTCGCCGACCGGGGCATCCAGGCCGAGGCCGTTGCGCTCGAGCACCTCGGTGAGGTTGACGGCGTGCAGTACCGCGACGCACTGGTCGTCGCTCGCGTCCGGTGCACCGAGTGTGAGGTTGTCGCGAAGTGAACCGGCGAGCACGGGCGCATCCTGCTCGACGTAACCGATCTGAGAGCGGAGCTGGGTGCGATCCATCGATCGGATGTCGACACCACCCAGTCGCACGACTCCTGCACTCGGGTCGTAGAACCTCTCGATGAGTGCAAGGATCGTGCTCTTGCCAGCCCCGGACGGCCCGACGAGCGCGGTGCGCTGTCCCCGGGCCGCGCTGAAGCTCACGCCGTGCAGCACGGTGCGATCCCTCGGCGATTCCGTGATGCCGGCGATGTCCGCGATGTTGTCCAGGTCGGCGAGGTCCGCGGCGCTGGGCGCGGCCCCGCTTGCTGCGTCATCCGCCGCATCCGTGCTCGCTCCGTAACCCGTGCTCGCCCCGTAATCCGTGCTCGCCCCGTAATCCGTGCTCGCCGCCGCAGCCGCTTGCGCGGTCGGAATCGTGCCCTCTGCGTAACGGAACTCGACCCCGTCGAACGACACGGCGGCATCGGTGTCGACTGGGGGCAGCGCGGATGCCGCGATCTCGGCATCCGTCTCGGTCTCGGTGGGCAGCGCGATGATCTCCTGGATGCGGCCGAGCGCTCCGAGGGCCTGGTTGACGGAGTTGAGAGCGCCGAACGCCTGCCCGAGCGGCATGATCATCATGAAGAGAAACAGGATGAACGCCACGAGATTTGAGATCGTGATCGCGCCGCTGGCAACGCGGAAACCGCCGACGCCGAGCACCACGAGGAACGAGACTTGCAGCGCGATCCCGGCGATGGGCACGACGAGTGCCGAGATCTTCGCGACGCTGATGCCCATGCGCCACGCGCCCTCCGCGTCCTTTTCGATTGCTGCGATCTCGCGCCCGGTCGCGTTCGACGCACGCACCGTACGCACGGCGCTGATCGCACGCTCGACCGAGGCCGCGAGGTCGCCGACCTTCTCCTGCTGCTTGCGACTGGCAACGCGCACGCGGCCGGAGAGCGAGACGACGGCGACGATCGAGATCGCGATCACGAGCACCGTGAGCCCGAGCAGAACGGGGTCGATGATGAGCATGGCGATGAGCGCGCCGACGAAGACGAGCGCGCCGCCGATGGCGTCGATGAGTCCCTGGGTGATGACCGCGTAGAGCAGCGTCGTGTCGGAGCCCACGCGGGAGACGAGGTCGCCGGTGCGCCGGGTGTCGAATTCGGCGATGGGCAGGCGCAGCATCCGCCGCACAAGCTGGCGGCGGGCGGAGAGCACGACGCTCGTGCCTGTGCGCTGCAACAGGTAGTGCTGGAAACCGCTCAGAATGCCGGATGCGATCACCAGCCCGACGAGCAGCCAGACGAGCGAACCGAGTGCCTGGCCCTTTTGCACGACGGAGATCACCTGGCTGACCAGAAGAGGCTGGGCAAGGGATGCCGCGGCCGAGAGCACGCTGAGGGCGATGACGACACCGAGCACCTTCTTGTGCTCGGAGAGGTACGGCAGCAGTTGCCGGAACGTGGCACGCGGGCCGTCGTCCTTCGGTCGACCGAATAGGCGGCGGGATCGGGGAGTGTGCGAAGTGGTGCTCATCTGGCCTTTTCTGTGCGGATGCTGCGCGCCCATGTTACTCGCCGACTTTGGGTGAACTCCTCGCTGATGTCGCAGGGCAGGACTACATTGGCCACTGTGCCAGCGCCTGTCATAACCGCAACCAACCTCGTCAAGAAGTACAAGGATTTCGCCGCCGTCGACGGCATCTCATTCGAGGTGGCTCCGGGGGAGTCCTTCGGACTCCTCGGGCCGAACGGCGCGGGCAAGTCGACGACCATGCGGATGGTCGGTGCGGTCTCCACGCGGACGAGCGGCGACCTCAGCGTTCTCGACCTCGATCCGAACCAGTTCGGGCCCGAGATCCGCTCGCAACTCGGCGTCGTTCCGCAGTCGGACAATCTCGACGCGGAGTTGCGCGTTCGCGACAACCTCATCGTCTACGGCCGCTATTTCGGGCTGCCGATCGGCCGGGTGAAGGCACGCGCAGACGAGCTCCTCGCCTTCGCCCAACTCGAGGACAAGGCCAAGTCCAAGGTCGACGACCTTTCCGGCGGTATGAAGCGCCGCCTCACGATCGCGCGTGCCCTGATCAATGATCCGCGCATCCTCTTGCTCGACGAGCCGACGACGGGCCTCGATCCGCAGGCGCGACACATCCTGTGGGACCGCTTGTTCCGGCTCAAGGAACAGGGCACCACGCTCGTGCTGACCACGCACTACATGGACGAGGCCGAACAGCTCTGCGATCGGCTCGTCGTGGTCGATAAGGGCACGATCATGGCCGAGGGGTCACCGGCCGCGCTCATCCGGGAGTACTCCTCGCGCGAGGTCCTCGAGGTGCGCTTCGGTTCGGAGAAGAACGCGGAGGTCGCTGGTCGGCTGGAAGGGATCGGTGAGCGCGTCGAGGTGCTGCCGGACCGCATCCTCGTCTATAGCGACAACGGCGAGGCAGAACTCGTCCGGATCACCGAGCGCGGCCTGCACCCGATCACGAGCCTCGTGCGCCGGTCCAGCCTCGAGGATGTCTTCCTGCGCCTGACCGGGCGGAGCCTGATCGAATGAGCCAGCACACACTCTCCGGAGCCGAGCACGCACTCTCCGGGGCAGTCAGGCCGCGTCGCTTTGGCGGCTGGTATGTCGCGGAACACCGTTTCCGCGTCATGCGCTCGTACCTGCAGACGGTCGCGGTCACCGGGATCGGCAACCCGTTCCTGTACCTGTTCACGATGGGTGTGGGGCTGGGCAGCCTGGTCAGCCAGAACCTGGGCCCGGATGCCGTCAACGGCGTCAGCTATCTCCAATTCGTTGCGCCCGCCCTGCTCTGTTCGGCGGCGGTCACGGTGACAGCGGAGGAGTTCACGTATCCGGTCCTGCTCGGTTTCAAGTGGAATCCGACGTTCTACGCGATGAATGCCGCGCCCATCGCACCCGGCCAGATCATCGATGGGATCGTCTACTCGGTCATCGTGCGGCTGTTCGCCACCTGCGGCATCTACTACGTGTTCATGGTGTTTTTCGGCGCGGTGCCGTCGGGGTGGGGTGTGGTGAGCATCCTCGTCGCCATGCTCACGGGCCTCGCGTTCGGCACCATGGTTATGACCTATGTGGCGACCATCGAGCAGGACACGGGTCAGGTCGCCATGCTCATGCGCTTCGTGCTGCTGCCCATGACGCTGTTCTCCGGTACCTTCTTCCCCCTCGGTTCGATGCCCTGGTTCCTGCAGTGGATCGGCTGGATTTCGCCCCTCTGGCACGGCACCGAGCTCTCGCGGGTCTTCGCGTACGGAGCGAGCGAACCCGCCTGGCTCATCGTGGTGCACGTGCTCTACCTCGGCGCGCTGTTCGTCGTCGGCTGGCTCTGGAGCAGGCGGATCGCGGCACGGAGGCTGAACAAGTGATCTCGACAGACTCCCGGCTGGTCGCATCCGTCTCCCGGCTGCGCCCGATGCGTTCGCTCTACGCCGGCAACGCGACCTCGGTCATGCAGCGGGGCTGGCTCGCCACGCGCAGTTCCAACTGGCTGGTCATCCTCAGCGGCTTCTTCGAACCGATCTTCTACCTGCTCTCGCTCGGGATCGGCCTCGGCTCCCTCGTTGGTGCAGTGACGACCTCAACCGGCCACGCGATCCCGTACGCTGCGTTCATCGCGCCGGCGCTGCTCGCCACCGCGGCCATGAATGGGGCCGTGTACGACTCGACCTGGAACGTGTTCTTCAAGATGCACTTCGCGAAGCTCTACCAGGGCATGCTGTCCACATCACTTGGACCGTTGGATGTCGCGCTCGGCGAGATCCTGCTGGCGCTGCTTCGCGGCGCGCTGTACGCCGTCGGCTTCATGATCGTCATGCAGGCGCTCGGGCTCACCCTCTCCTGGTGGGCGCTTCTCGCCCTGCCCGCCGTACTGCTCATCGCGTTCGGGTTCGCGAGCTTCGGTATGGGCATCACGAGTTACATGAAGACCTTCCAGCAGATGGACTGGATCAACTTCATCATGCTGCCGATGTTCCTGCTCTCCGCGACGTTCTATCCGATCACGGTGTACCCGGAATGGATCCGGTGGTTCATCCAGGCCATGCCGCTCTGGCACGGAGTTGAGCTGGTGCGCGGGCTCACGACCGGGGACGTGAACATCGCCATGCTCTGGCATGTCCTCTACTACCTCGTGATGATCGTGCTGGGGCTCATCCTCACGACGCGCCGCCTGCGCGCGCTCTTCCTCGACTAGCCGTGCGGCTGGCCGCCCCGCCGCCGCTGCGCCGCTGCGCCGCTGCGCCGCTGCGCCGCTGCGCCTTAAACGTGTCTGCGCCCACCTGTCACGTGTGCGCCCGCGCGAGCGGGTGCACACGTGTCACGCGGGCGCAGAAACCGGTGCCTAGCTCACGTTGTCGGTGAACTCGACGTCCTTCGTCTCCTTGCTGATGAGCAGGGCGATGAGCGTGATCACGGCGGAGGCGCTCAGGTAGACACCGACCCAGATGGTGCTGCCCTGCGCCAGCGACCACAGGGCCACCGCGATCGATGGGGCGAGGGCCGCGCCGAGCACGCTCGCGAGGTTGTAGCTGATCGCCGATCCGGTGTACCGCACGTTCGTGGGGAAGAGCTCGGGCAATTCGGCACCCATGGGGCCGAAGGTGAGGCCCATGAGCGTGAACCCGACGATCAGGAGTGCCATCGTGCC
Organism: Microbacteriaceae bacterium; assembly: GCA_030840105.1. Lineage (GTDB taxonomy): Bacteria > Actinomycetota > Actinomycetes > Actinomycetales > Microbacteriaceae > JAUZGC01. The sequence goes on along the minus strand of JAUZGC010000030.1, from coordinate 14,285 downwards.
GACGACTCCGCCCGCGAAGAGCGGCACGAACAGCAGGCCGAACACGATGATCCCGACCGTCACCCAGATCAGTGTCTTGCGACGGCCGAACTTCTCGGCGAGCGGGCCGGCGACGAGGGTGAAGATGCCGAAGAAGACGACACCGATGATGAGCATGATGAGGAAGTTGTTGCGGGTAAAGCCCAGGCCAGGAATGAACGACGCGGCGGCGAACGGCTTGCCGGCCTTCGCGGCTGCTGCGGCCGCGGCCTGGGCCGTGGCCGGCGTGGTGCCGTAGGTGAGCGTGAACGCGGTCATCAGGTAGAACAACACATAGGTCGCCAACATGATGAAGGTGCCCAGGATGAGCGGGCGCCAGCTGGTCTTGAACACGCGCGCGAGCGGGAGCTTGGCAACCTCGCCAGAGGCGACGACCTTCTGGAACGCGGGGGTCTCGACGAGCTTCAGGCGCACGTAGAGGCCGATGATGACGAGCACCGCGCTCAGCAGGAACGGGATGCGCCAGCCCCACGCGGTGAACTGATCGGCGGGGATGGTCAGGCTCAGGATGAGGAACAGCACGTTCGCGATGATGAAGCCGATGGGTGCACCAAGCTGGGGGAACGTGCCGTAGATCGCGCGCTTGCCCGCCGGTGCGTTCTCGGTCGCGAGCAATGCGGCACCACTCCACTCGCCGCCGAGGCCGAGGCCCTGGCAGAAGCGCAGGACGACGAGCAGGAACGGTGCGAGGAACTGCCAGCCGGGGGTGAGCGCAGTGGGGAGGCATCCGATCAGGACGGTTGCCAGTCCCATCACCAGCAGCGACGCGACGAGCGTGCCCTTGCGGCCGATCCGGTCACCGAAGTGGCCGAAGATGATGGACCCGATCGGGCGTGCGATGAAGGCAACGCCGAAGACGGCGAAGGATGCGAGAAGTGCGGTGGTCGGGTTCGCGTTCGCGAAGAAGAGCGAGGGAAAGACGAGGACCGCGGCCGTCGCATAGACGTAAAAGTCGTAGAACTCGATGGATGTGCCGATGAGGCTGGCCAGGATGACGCGACCGCGCGTGTTCGCGGGCGCGGGCGTCACCTCGATTATTGCTGCAGACATGAAGGAATACTCCGTGGAAAGGAAGGGAAGATGGCGCCGCTGAGCAGGGCGCGATGGCGTCACAAGTCAGGGGGCGTGATGAGGAAAAGTGATTGCCGCTTATGGCAGCTCTCCCTACCGTATTCGCCTGAGAACGTATGACCAATTCCGGGACGCCGTGGGAGACCATTCCGGCCGGATGAGAGCGCCGCTCACTAGGCTGGAGGCATGCAAATACTCTTCAACGTCCTGCACATCGTCGCCGCGGTCTTCATCGTCGGGCCGATGGCGATCCTCCCGATGACCGCGATGCGCGCGCTCCGCGCCGGGAATGGCGCCCAGGTCGCGACGCTGGCGAAGTCGAGCTATGTCTTCAGCCTGCTGTCGCTTCTTGTTGCGGTGCTCGGGTTCGGCGCGCTGGGCGTGAGCGACCCGAAGGACCACTTCAGCTTCACGTCGCCGTGGATCCTGATCTCGATCATCCTGTACGTGGTCGCCGTCGGCCTCAGCCTGTTCCTTGTGGTTCCGGCAATGCGCCGCGCCGCCGAGCAGCTCGAGAGCGCTACGCAGCTCGCGAGCGCTGCGCAGCCTGGGACACCAGCCACGACGACGGATGCCGCGGGCGCAGCAACCAGCGCAACCGGCGAAAGCACCAGCTCGGGTTACGGCGCCATCGCGGGGGGCTCGGGGGTCGTCGCCCTGCTGCTCGTTGCTGTCGTCGTGCTCATGGTCTGGAAGCCGTAGCTCCCAGACCGAGCTCACGGGCGCGCAACTAGTTTGCGAGCGCGCGGAGGTCGCGCAGCGCTTTGGCCGTCACGATGGCCGCATGCGCGGCCTCGGCGCCCTTGTCTTCCTTCGAACCGGGCAGCCCGGCGCGGTCGATGCCCTGCTGCTCGTCGTCCAGGGTCAGCACGCCGAAGCCGACCGGCTTGCCCGTGTCGAGCGCGACCCGCGTGAGCCCGTCGGTCGCGGCAGCGGAGACGTACTCGAAGTGTGGGGTGCCGCCACGGATGATGACGCCCAGGGCGACCACGGCATCCGCACCCGACTCGAGGATGGCCTTGCTCACGACGGGCAGCTCGAAGCTGCCCGGCACGCGCACGAGCGAGTAGTCGGCGGCGGATTCCTCGAGCATTCTGGTCGCCCCGGCGATCAGGCCGTCGGTGATCTGCTCGTGCCACGTCCCGGCCACGATCACGACCTTCAGGCCAGTGCCGTCAACCGGCTCGAACGTTTCCGGTGCTCCCGCGCCGCTCATCGTGTGCTCCTATTCGTTGCTTGTGCCGTCTCGGCGAGGTTGGTTGTGATCGAGTGGCCCATCCGGTCGCGCTTGGTTTCGAGGTAACCCTCGTTGAACGCACCGACGCCCACGACAAGGGGAACCTGCTCGGTCACGGTCACGCCGCGTTCCTCGAGCTGGCGCACCTTCTCCGGGTTGTTGGTGAGCAGGCGAACGGATGTGATGCCAAGGTCCGCCAGGATCGCCGTCGCCGCGCCGTAATCGCGCGCGTCGACGGGAAGCCCGAGGGCGAGGTTTGCGTCGAGCGTGTCGAGGCCCTCTTCCTGCAGCTTGTATGCGCGGAGCTTGTTGATCAGCCCGATGCCGCGTCCCTCGTGCCCACGCAGGTAGATGACGACCCCGCCCTCACGCTCGATCGTGTCGAGCGCGGCATCCAATTGCGGTCCGCACTCGCATTTGAGCGAGCCGAAAGCTTCGCCGGTGAGGCACTCGGAGTGCACGCGCACGAGCGTTCCCTTGGCCGACGGCGTGCCGGAGACGATTGCGACATGGTCGGCGCCCGTTGTGCGATCACGGTAGGCGCGGAGCTTGAACGGTCCGTGGTCCGTCGGCACGGTGGTCTCGACCTCGAAGATCACGCGCGACGTCTCGGGGACGGGCACGACGGCCGTGAGCTTCTGGTCGCAGTGGAACTCCTCGAGGTAGGCGAGGAGCGCTTCGATCGTGACGACAAGGATGCCCTCACGCGCGCCGAGCTCGATCAGCCCGGGCAGCCGCATCATCTCGCCGTCCTCGGCCACGATCTCGCTGATCGCCGCGACGGGCGTGAGACCAGCAAGCTTGAGCAGGTCAACGGATGCCTCGGTGTGGCCGTCGCGGTCGCGGACGCCGCCATCCACCGCCCGCAGCGGCAGGATGTGCCCTGGTCGGTGCAGGCTCGCCGGCGTCGAATCGAGGTCCGCGAGCACACGCAGCGTGTGCGCCCGGTCGGACGCACTGATGCCCGTGGTGAGCCGGTCGGCCGCGTCGACCGACACGGTGTAGTTGGTTCCGCGGGCATCCTCGTTGGCAGCGACCATGAGCGGCAACTCGAGACGGTCCGCGATCTCGTTGGTCATCGGTGCGCAGATGAAGCCGGAGGAGTTGCGCACCATCCAGGCCAGCCACTCCTGGCTGGCGAGTTCGGCGGCGATGACGACATCGCCCTCGTTCTCCCTGCTCTCATTGTCCGCAACGATGATGGGTCGGCCCGCGCGTAGTTCGGCGAGGGCATCTGGGATGGTGGCGAGACTCATGATTCGCTCCTCGTGGTGAGATTGGCGAGGGAGAGCATGCGCTCGACGTGCCTCGCCAGGATGTCGGTTTCGACGTTGACCAGGTCGCCGACCACGCGGTCGCCAAGCGTGGTCGCTGCAAGTGTTTCGGGGATCAGGGATACTTCGAACCAGCCGTCGTCGAGCCCGCCGCCGACCGCGCTCACGGTCAACGAGATGCCGTCGATCGCGATGGATCCCTTGCGGGCGACGAGAGGAGCGAGCTCGGAGTCAAGGCTCAGTCGCACGACGCGCCAGGCGCTGCCCTCGGTGATGGCGAGCACACCGGCAGTGCCGTCGATGTGCCCCTGCACGATGTGCCCACCGAGCCGGTCGCCGAGTTGCGCCGCGCGCTCCAGGTTCACCTTGCGCCCCGGGGCGACGTCCTCGAGGGTGCTCATCGCAAGTGTTTCGGCCATGACGTCAGCGGTGAAGCTGTCCGCGGTCTGGTCAACGACGGTGAGGCACACGCCGCTGACCGAGATGGAGTCGCCGTGGTGCGCGCCCGTGACCGCGAGCGGTCCGCGCACCGTGATGCGCGCGGCATCCTGCGTGCGTTCCACCTGCGTGATCTCGCCGAGCTCTTCGATGATTCCCGTGAACATTGGTCAGCTGTCCTCTTTCCGTGCGGCGGGTGCGTCTGGTTGTGCGGCGGGTGTGTCGGGCTGCGCGACGATCAGCAGGTCGGATCCGAGCTGCTCGATCGCGGAGATGGTGAGTCGGCGCTGCTCGCCGATCGTTGCGACTCCGATGTCGCCAAGCGCCAGCCGGCTGCCGCCGAGCAGGGTTGGCGCGAGGTAGATGAGGTACTCGTCGACGAGGCCGGCCGCGACAAACGCGCTCGCCAGCGTCGGACCGCCTTCGACGTATGCACGGCGGATGCCGCGCTCACGCAGGTCGTCGAGCAGGGCGTGCAGGTCGTGTGTCTCGGCCAGGATCGGTGGATGCGGGTGCCGAAAGATCGCAGCACTCGCGGGAACGGGCCGCGTTCCGACGACGACGGGCACCGGCTGCTTCGGGAGCAGTTCGCCCGCATCCCCGCGTGCGGTCAGGCTCGGGTCGTCCGCGAGCACGGTTCCGGTCCCGACGATGATGGCGTCGGATGCTTCGCGCTGCTCGTGTACGCGCTGGCGTGCCGCGGTTCCCGTGATCCACTGGCTCGTGCCGTCGTCCGCCGCCACGCGGCCATCCAGGCTGCTCGCCCATTTGAGAGCCACGAACGGGCGCCCCAGGCGCGCCGCGACCAGCCAGTCGCCAAGAAGTCCGGTCGCCTCCTCGGCCAGAATGCCGTCGATGACGTCGACGCCGGCCGCGCGCAGGCGCTCGGCACCCCCGCTGGAATTGTGCCCAGGATCGGCCACGGCGTAGACGACACGCGTGACGCCCGCCGCGATGAGGGCTTCGGAGCAGGGACCGGTGCGCCCGGTGTGATTGCACGGTTCCAGGGTGACGACCGCGGTCGCGCCGCGCGCTCGGCCGTCCGGCAGCTTGTTGAGCGCGTCGACTTCGGCATGATCGGTGCCGGCGCCTCGGTGCCAGCCCTCCGCGATGATGCTGCCCGCGGCATCCAGAATCACGCAACCGACGCGCGGATTCACTCCCGTCGCCGGGCCGTTGGCGGCGAGCATGAGCGCACGACGCATCGACGCTTCGTGGCTGCCTGACATCATCCGGTTCCTGTCTCTCAATACCGAGACGCGTCCGGGGTGATGTCGGTGGTCACCGACGTCGCGGTCGAATTGCGAAAGCAATTCCACCGCGCGTGCTGCCTCCCATCCGGACTGAGAAAGCGGGCGACTGTGTCGCACACTCTCATTACCGTCGGTACCGGAATTTCACCGGTTCGACGGACCCTTCACCACAGTGTCGGATCCGCTCGCGGACTATAACCGCCGGTTCGGACTTTCACCGACCCCGGAGCACGTTTCGCTTCTGAGTCTAGGACAACGCATGCGGGGCGAGGATATTCCTGACCCGTCGACCTATATTGGGTCGTGGCGCCAACGCGACAAACGAAGGAGTTGCCAGAAGTGACTCAGCACGTTCTAGCGATCGATCAGGGCACGACGAGCACGCGGGCCATGATCTTCGACCACGCCGGTTCCGTTGTGGCGGTCGGGCAGCTGGAGCACGAGCAGATCCTGCCACGCGCTGGGTGGGTCGAGCACGACCCCCGCGAGATTTGGGACAACACGCGCGAGGTCGTCGGGCTTGCTCTGGCCAGGGCGAACATCACGCGGCATGACATCGCTGCCGTTGGCATCACGAACCAGCGCGAGACCACGGTCGTCTGGGACAGGCATACCGGCCAACCCGTCTACAACGCGATCGTGTGGCAGGACACGCGCACGCAGGCCATCGTCGACCGGCTGGCCGCCGACGGCGGGATCGACAGGTTCACGGCCGACGTCGGCCTTCCACTCAGCACCTACTTCGCTGGCACGAAGATCGCCTGGATCCTCGACAATGTCGATGGCGTCAGGGCGCGCGCCGAGAATGGCGACCTGCTCTTCGGGACCATGGACACCTGGCTGCTCTGGAACCTCACGGGCGGCATCCGCGGAGGTGTGCACGCGACGGATGTGACGAACGCCTCCCGCACGCTCTTCCTCGACCTCACGACGCTTCAGTGGCGGCAGGACATCCTGGACGTGTTCGGGGTACCGGCGGCGATGATGCCCGAGGTGCGCTCGTCATCCGAGGTCTACGGTGTCGTGGAATCGTCGAACCTCCTGCGCGAGGTGCCCGTCGCCGGAATCCTGGGCGACCAGCAGGCCGCGACGTTCGGTCAGGCCGCATTCGAAGCAGGGGGGGCCAAGAACACGTACGGCACGGGCAACTTCCTCATCGTGAACACGGGGGAGGAGATCGTGCATTCGCGCAACGGACTGCTCACGACGCTCGCATACCGGCTGGGGAATGAAGCGCCGCGATATGCCCTCGAGGGTTCGATCGCCGTGACCGGCTCGCTGATCCAGTGGCTGCGCGACAATTTGGGGATCATCCAGACCGCCGCCGAGGTGGAGGAGCTGGCAGCGACCGTCGCCGACAACGGAGGCGCGTACTTCGTGCCGGCGTTCTCAGGGCTCTTCGCGCCGTACTGGCGGTCGGACGCGAGGGGCGCCCTGGTCGGCCTCACTCGATTTGTGAACCGCGGGCACATCGCGCGGGCCGCGCTTGAGGCGATCGCGTACCAAACCAGGGAGGTCCTCGACGCGGTCAATGCCGACGCTGATGTGCCGCTGCGTGAACTCAAGGTCGACGGTGGCGCGAGCGCGAACGAGCTCCTGTTGCAGTTCCAGGCGGACATCCTCGGCATACCGGTCATCCGACCGGTCGTCGCCGAGACCACGGCACTCGGCGCGGCCTACGCCGCTGGCCTGGCGGTCGGCTACTGGAGCGGGCTTGGCGAGCTGCGAGGCAATTGGCAGGAGGGGCGCCGCTGGGAACCGACCATGCCGGAAGCCGAGCGGGAGCGACTGTTCCGCGGCTGGAAGAAGGCCGTCACCAGGACCTTCGACTGGGTCGACGCCGACGTCGAGTAGCCCGCGCGCCGGCCCGGCCCGGCCCGTCCCGTCCTTCCGCCGCCCCCGCCGTTGCTAACTCAGGCTGAGCCGCGGTTCTCGACGGCAGGGGCGCCGTATTTCGGGCAATTTCGGCATCCGTCGGTGTGCTCAGCCTGAGTTGGCCACAGCGAGCCGCGGTGCCGACTTCTCCACGGATCGTCCGGGCGGCCCGTGCCCACCACAGACCTTCATCCACAGTGTGTGCATGTCATGGGATTACGTCTTCGGTCAGGCTGGTGCACGCGTTGCGCACACCGCCGAACTCCGCGCGGCAGGTGCAACCGATCGGATGCTGGCATCCGCCGTTCGATTCGAGCACCTCATTCGCGTACGCAGGGGCTGGTACTGCCTTCCGGACACCGACCGCGCCACGATTGAGGCGGTTCGAGTCGGCGGGCGTCTCGGCTGCGTCTCCGCACTCGGTGACCTGGGCGTCTTCGCTTTCGACCACAGTCGGACGCATCTACATCTTCGCCACGAGGCGTCCCGGCTCCGCTCGCCCTCAAACCGGCGCGAGGCACTAGAGGTCCGGAATCGTCGCGGAGTCCGATTGCACTGGGCGCCGCTGATCCATCCCGGCGAGGCCAATGCGTTTCGCGTTGGGGTCAAGGATGCCCTCGTCCAGTCGCTTTGGTGCCAGCATCCGTGGTACGCACTCGCCTCCATCGATAACGCCCTGTTCCTTCGGGTGATCCAGGAGGACAACTTGAGCGAGATTTTCTCGGCGGGCCCTGCGAAGCGTCGCTCCCTCAGGCCGCTTGTCGATGGCCGAAGCGAGTCAGGTCAGGAGACGGTGTTGCGAATGATTGTGCATCGGGCCGGTCTCGCCTACGAGATTCAGCCCGTGATCGAGGGCGTCGGCCGTATCGACATGCTCGTCGAGGGCGTCCTCGCGGTCGAAGCGGATAGCCGTGCCCACCATGACGGGTGGGAAGCGCACGTGCGCGACCGGACGCGGGACGCGAAGCTCGGCAGCCTGGGCTACCCGAGTCTGCGGCCCGTCTACCAGTCGATCATGTTCGAGCAAGACTTCGTGCTGGCCGCGATCCTGGGGGTGCTGAGGAGCAGCGTGCACCATCGCACCGTCGTTCGCTGATCAGGAGGCGCCCGCACCAAATAGGCGGGCGCGAGCGCTTCCCCGTAGCTAACTCAGGCAGAAACGACGGCCTCCGCGTTTCGACGGCCTGAAATCGCGGCCAATGTGGCACGCCAGACCGCTCAGCCTGAGTTAGCGACGCCGCGGGGGGAACACGCCGCGGCGGGAAGACGCCGCGGCGGGAAGACGCCGCGGGGAGCAGAATGCGGGCGGGGCGGCAGGGGGCGATCGACGGGCGATCGACGGGCGGAGCGGACGACAGCCGCAAACGGCTACAGCGGCGCCAGCAACGCCGGCAACTCGGCGAGGGACGACACCTCGAGGATGCGGGCGTCCCGGGTGCCGGGATCGGCCGGTGTGAATTCCCCTCCGTGTCGATTGAGCCAGACCCCGGTGAGCCCAGCGCGGGCGGCGCCACCGGCATCCGTCACGAGCCGATCCCCGACGTAGGCGGCCTCGCTCGGCGCCACACCGAAGACCGCGCAGGCGTGCAGGAAGATCTCCGGCTCGGGCTTCACATGTCCGACCGCGCCGGACGCGATCACATGCTCCATCCGGGCGGTCAGGCCGACCCGTTCAACTTTGCGCAGCTGGAAGGCGGGGTCGCCGTTCGTGATGATGCCGAACCGCACGCCGGGGATTGCCGTCTGCAGCGCGTCAAGGGTCGGCAGTGCGTCATCGTGCAGCGTCCAGCCGTCGATGTAGTGCTCGAAGTAGCTGGCGAACCAGGCACCTGCCGCGTCGCCGTCGAGCGTGAGCCCGTGGCGCGCGGCGAAGTCCCGCGCGCGTGCGCGACGTTGGCCCTCGAAGTCCAGCTCTCCGGCGAGGTACGCGTGGTAATGCCGCTCCTCGAGTTCATGCCACAACGCGACCGCGGATGCCGTATCCATGGTTCCAAACGGATGCCCGACCACGCGCATGTGCGCTTCGATCCCGCGCGCGACGGCTGCACGGTGCGCGAAGAGGGTGTCGTCCAGATCGAAGAGGACGACGCGCGGAGCGGTCACCTAACGCGCCCGCCTCAGGAATCCGATCCGGTCGTAGACCTTGGCGAGCGTGGCTTCGGCCACTTCGCTCGCCCGGTCCGCGTTGATTGCGAGCAGCCGGTCGAGTTCGGCGGGGTCGTCGAGCAGCTCGAGCACGCGCTCGCGGATCGGCCCGAACGTGCCCGCGACGACCTCGGCGAGGTCCTTCTTGAAGGCGCCGTAGCCCTTGCCCGCGTATTCGTCCACCAGCGTTTCGATGGAGCGCCCACCGAGAACCGAGTAGATCGTCAGCAGGTTGGAGATGCCCGGCTTGTTCTCGCGATCAAAAGTGACGACGCCGTCCGTGTCCGTCACCGCTCGCATGATCTTCTTCGCCGTGTGATTGGGTTCGTCCAGCAGCCAGATCACGCCGGCGTGCGACTCGGCCGACTTCGACATCTTCGAGGTCGGGTTCTGCAGGTCGTAGATGCGGGCGGTCTCCTTGAGGATGATCGCCTCCGGCACCACGAACGTCTCGCCGAAGCGGCTGTTGAACCGGTTCGCCAGGTCGCGCGTCAGTTCGACGTGCTGCCGCTGGTCGTCACCGACCGGCACCACCGTCGTGTCATAGAGCAGGATGTCGGCAGCCATCAGCACGGGGTACGCGAACAGGCCAACGGATGTCGCGTCCTGCCCCTGCTTCGCGGACTTGTCCTTGAACTGCGTCATGCGGCCGGCCTCGCCGAAGCCCGTGATGGTGTTGAGCACCCAGGCCAGTTCGGCGTGGGCGGGCACATGCGACTGCACATACAGAGTGGATGCCGACGGGTCGATCCCGGCGGCGATGTACTGCGCGGCGGTCCGCCGGGTCTGCTCGCGCAGCGCGGCAGGCTCCTGGGCGACGGTGATCGCATGCATGTCGACGACCGAGAAGAACGCGTCGTGGCTCTGCTGCAGCTCCTTCCACTGCAGCAGGGCACCGATGTAGTTGCCGATCTGCAGCGAGTCGGCCGAGGGCTGCATGCCCGAATAGAGGCGGGGTTTGGTCACGTCACAAGTCTCTCAGTTGTCGCTGGTCGAGTCGGTCGCCCGGTCGCTGGTCGAGTCGGTTGCTCGGTGCTGGTTGAGTAGGCCCGCCAGGGCCGTATCGAAACCAGTCGCTCACAGCGCGTAGTCGACGACGACGGGCGTGTGATCCGACCAGCGCTGGTCGTAGGCTGCGGCGCGATCCACCGAATAGTTGACGACCCGCTCGGCAAGCGCGGATGTCGCAAGCTGGTAGTCGATGCGCCAGCCGGTGTCATTGTCGAACGCCTGCCCGCGCCACGACCACCACGTGTACGGCCCGTCGACCTCGCCCGCCCATTTGCGGCCCACGTCGACCCAGCCGAGGCCGGCACCCGCGTTGTATTGCGGGTCGTCTTCGGCGCCGAGGAACCTGTCGAAATACGCGCGCTCCTCCGGGAGGAACCCGGCTCGCTTCACGTTTCCGCGCCAGTTCTTGATGTCGAGCTTGCGGTGGCCGACATTGAGGTCGCCGAGCACGATCGCGAACTCGCTGTGCGCTGCGAGCTGGGGCAGACGCTCGCTCATCGCATCCAGGAACTTGTATTTCTCGACCTGCTTGGGAGTTTCGGCCTCGCCCGAGTGGACATACGTGCTCACGACCGTGATGATCTGCCCGTTGACCTCATAGTCGGCCTCGAGCCAGCGCCCCGAACTGTCGAATTCTTCCGCCCCGAGCTCCAGCCGATGGATGTTCGCGCTGTCTCTGCTGGCCAGCGCCACGCCTGCCCGGCCCTTCGCATTGGCGGGGTCGTGCAGGATGTTCCACTCCGGCCCGAGGAGCTTCTCAAGGTCTTCCGTGGATGCTCGCACCTCCTGGATCGCGAGGATGTCAACCTCGCGGGTGTCCAGCCAGGCACCCATTCCTTTGCGGTAGGCAGCGCGTACGCCATTCGTGTTGATGGTGGCAATGCGCAGCGGTTTAGCGGAGGTCGGCGAGGGCATACAGCAAGTTTAGTTTGAGGGTCCGACAGCCTTTACGGAGAGAACCCGACCCATATCGGCCATCCCGACCGCGATCCAGGATGCTGAGAGCAGGATGATCCGGCAGATCAGGTTGAACCACACGAGCAAACCAACGACCACCGCGAACGCCGCGAGGAGTGGATTGTTCCCCGCCCCGCCAAGCAGGACGCCGCCGAGCGTGCTGAGTGCGGCGAGGGCGACGCTCCCGATGAGAGAACCGACGACGAGAGTGCGCCACGGAATGGGCACGCGCGACAGGACCCGGAACATCGCGGCCAGGACAACGAGGTACAGGAGCACTGCGACGAGAAGGCCGACCACGCGGGCCGCAAGCACAGTCCACACGGAGTTGTCGCTCAGGCCAATCAGCCCGAAGAGGAAGGTGAGAGCTTGTGTGCTCGCGATCGAGAGCAACGCGGACACGACCAGCACCACCCCGAAAGCCAGCCCGAGGCCGAGGTCGCGCGCCTTCTGTAGAAGGAAGTTCGTCGTATCGTGCGGCAGGCCGAACATCGCTCGAATGGCCAGCCTGGTGCTGTCGAGCCAGCCGATCGCCGTCAGGAGCAGGCCGATCGCCGCGATTGCGCCCGTCCAGCCGAATGTGGTTCCGAGCTGGAGGTCTCGGGGATCGATGGCTCCGCCGCGCTCGATCAGCCCGGGGACCGTCTGGTTGATGATCGCGATGAGCTGCTGCAGGAGTAGCGGCGTCGACGCGAGCCAGATCCCCGCCACGGAGAAGCCAACCCAGATCGCGGCGAAGATCGCGAAGAGCGACTGGTAGCTCATGCCAGCAGCAAGGAGCTCACCATCGTTCTGGGAAAAATTGGCGAACGCGCGGACGAGCTTGAGCGCCTGGATCCTGCGCACCAACGCCGCAATCCACGCGGGCATCTCGAATCGCTTCTTTGCTGCCACCGTCCCAGCCTAACGACGAGTCACGGCGACGACGAGGTCCCGGCCTGCGCCCAAACGCGGCACGACATGAGAAACCGTCGTCCGCACTCACGGCATCGGCCTAGGCTGGAGGAGGGAAGGGACGTTCATGCACGTGAATGGGATCGGAATCGGCCGCGGCACTGCCATCGGTCCCGTATTGCGGATGCCCGAACCGCTCGCCGAGCCGGCCGAGATCCCGTCACGGGCCAACCCGGCCGTCGACTATGAACGCGTCGCAGTCGCGCTCGCCGAGACGGCCGCCGATCTCATGGCGCTCGGTGCTCGCGCGGGCGGTGAAGCGAAGGATGTGCTCGACGCGCAGGCACTCATGGCCGAGGATCCTGCGGTCATCGAGGACATCCGCGAACGGATCGACAGCGGCAGGACCGCAGAGCGCGCCGTCTTCGAAGCCTTCCGGAGCTACCAATACGTTCTCGAGTTAGCCGGCGGCGTCATGGCCGGCCGGGCCGCAGACCTCAGGGATGTCGCCCAGCGCGTTATCGCGCACCTTCTCGGTGTGTCCGTGCCCGGCGTTCCGCGGTCGGATGAGCCGTTCGTGCTCATTGCGCAGGATCTCGCTCCCGCAGATACCGCGATGCTCGACCTCACCAAAGTGCTTGCGCTCGTCACGCGCGATGGCGGCCCGACCTCGCACACGGCGATCCTCGCGCGGGCCAAGTCGATCGTCGCGATCGTCGGAGCGGCAGGATCCGATCAGCTCACGGACGGTACGCCCGTGATCGTGGATGCCGCAGCCGGCACCGTCATCACCGACCCGTCCTCCGATGAGATCGCTACCGCGCGGGAGCGAGCGTCTCGCGGTGTCGAGGATGCGCCGCTCACGCCGGGCACCCTCGCCGACGGCACACCGATTACTCTCCTCGCCAACGTGGGCTCGCCGAACGAAGCCGCGGCGGCCGTCGCGCTCGGGGCTGAGGGCGTCGGTCTCTTCCGTACCGAGTTCCTCTTCCTGGACGCGCAACACGCACCGAGCATCGACGCGCAGCGCGAGCAATACATTGCCCTGCTGCGGGCCTTCCCCCGGCAGAAAGTCGTTGTGCGGGTTCTGGATGCGGGGGCCGACAAGCAACTCGGCTTCCTGGGGCACACCCACGAAGAGAATCCCGCGCTCGGACGCCGTGGCATCCGCGCTCTTCGCGACTCCGAGCAGGTGTTGCGTGATCAGCTCCAGGCGCTCGCCGAAGCAGACGCCGCGACCGACGCCGAACTGTGGGTCATGGCCCCGATGGTGGCCGACGTCGAGGAGACGAACTACTTCATCGAGCTCGGGCGCGAGCTCGGGCTCAAGACGATGGGCGTGACGCTCGAGGTGCCGTCGGCTGCCCTCCTCGCCGACCAGATCGTGGGGCTCACCGACTTCGTGAGTATCGGTACAAACGACCTCACCCAGTACACGCTTGCCGCCGATCGGATGCTGGGCGCGGTCTCGCGCTACCAGGACCCGTGGCACCCCGCCGTGCTGCGCCTCATCAAGCTCATCGGCGACGCGGGCGCGACCTCTGGCAGGCCGGTTGGGGTCTGCGGTGAAGCGGCAGCGGATCCGCTCCTCGCCGTCGTGCTCGTGGGCCTTGGTGCGACCGACCTGTCGATGACGGCCACCGCTCTCGCCGACGTGCGCGCGGAGCTCAAGCGGCACACGATCGAGGATGCTCGCGACCTCGCCAGGCGCGCGCTCGGCGCGACGAGCGCTGCGGCCGCCAGGCAGGTCGTTGCGGCCGCTGTGCTGGGCTGACGGAGTGGCCGCCAGGTCGCGACACGCGCGGGATTACATCCAACTTGTGCGCGCGGTTTCGTCCCCGTAAAGTTCTTACTTGTCACCCCAAAGGTGCGGAAAAGCCGCTGAGCTTTCCGGCCTCAAGAGGGGACAAACCCCCACACTTTCTGGTCAGGTCTCTGAAGAGTCTGTAGTTGCCTCTGGCAATTCGGACGCTGGTTTGAGCCGGGCTGCGGAGAGTGTAGGGTTGAGAAGTTGCCCCGAATTGATGGCCGTTAGGTTGGATTTTGGGTGCGTCCGATCCTTGAGAACTCAACAGCGTGCACAATGTCAAA
>JAUZGC010000279.1 GCA_030840105.1 Microbacteriaceae bacterium | reverse complement strand
ACAAGTGATCCGTAGGTCACGAGCGAGACATCCGTACCTGCAGAGACGATCTGGGCCGCACCCAACGGAATCGCATCATCGAGGGAAGCCGACTCGTCGACCTCCCCCTTCACGTGATAGCGCCGCTTGGGCTCGAAGTACAGCACCGGGTCGTTGCATACGATGGCCTGCTGGATCATCGTGTACGCATCCTGTGGATTGGAAACGCTGATCACGCGGAGGCCGGCGGTGTGCGTGAAGTACGCCTCGGGCGAATCCGAGTGGTGCTCGGCGGAACCGATCCCGCCACCGAACGGCACCCTGATCGTGATGGGCATCGAAACCGCACCACGCGTTCGATAGTGCATCCGCGAGACCTGGCTGACGATCTGGTCGAACGCGGGATAGATGAACCCGTCGAACTGGATCTCGCACACCGGCCGATACCCGCGATATGCGAGACCAACGGCGGTTCCGAGGATGCCGGCCTCGGCGAGCGGCGTGTCCATCACTCGGCGGCGACCGAAGTCCTGCCGCAACCCATCGGTCACGCGGTAGACGCCACCGAGGGCACCGATGTCCTCGCCCATCAGAATGACGCGCTTGTCGGCATCCATCGCCTTGCGGAGCCCTGCGTTGATGGCCTTCGCCATCGTGAGCATCGTCATCGCTGAGCTCCCTCAGCGTTCTCAGGCGTGACGTTCTCAGGCATGTCGTTGGCATCCGGGTCGGAATCGGCATTGTCTGAATCGCCGCCCACGAACGTCCTCAGGTAGCGGCTGTACTGGTCCCGCTGGCGGGCAAGCACGGGGTGCGGTTCGCTGTAGACGTTGTCGAAAACGGTCAGCGGATCGGGATCGGCCAGCCCGATGCAGGCGGCGCGCAGTTCCGCAGCAACCGCGTCCGCCTTCGCGGCGACGGATGCCTCCACCTCCGCCGTCAGGATTCCTTCGTTCGTGAGCAGGGTGGCCAGGCGAGCAATCGGATCCCTGGCCGCCCAGAGCGCGAGTTCGGCCGGATCACGGTAGCGGGTCGGATCATCCGCCGTCGTGTGCGGACCCATGCGATAGGTGACGGCCTCGATGAAGGTCGGACCGCCCCCGACGCGCGCACGATCGAGCGCAAGCCGCATCACGGCCATCACGGCAAGAACGTCATTGCCATCGACGCGAATGCTCGGGATGCCGAATCCCGGCGGTCGATCGGCAATGTTGCGCCTGGTCTGCAGCTCGACGGGCTCCGAGATCGCCCAGTGGTTGTTCTGGCAGAAGAACACGACGGGCGCCTGGTAGGTCGCGGCGAAGATCATCGCCTCGTTGGTGTCGCCCTGGCTCGTCGCGCCATCCCCGAAGTACGCGACAGCGACCGCATCACTCCCATCGTTCTGGATACCGAGCGCGTAACCCGTGGCGTGCAGCGTCTGCGCGCCGACGATGATCTGCGGCGTCGCCATGTTGATCTCGTACGGATCCCAACCGGATGCCGCATTACCTCTCCAGACGCGGACGATGTCAGTGAGATCCACACCGCGGCAATACGCGACCGCGTTCTCGCGATAGCTCGTGAAGACGAAATCGTCGGTGCGAAGTGCACGACCTGAGCCGATCTGGGCGGCCTCCTGGCCGAGCAGCGGTGGCCACAGCGCGATCTCACCCTGGCGCTGCAGGGCCGTCGCCTCCGTGTCGATACGGCGCACGACGACCATGTCCTCGTAGAGCGAGGCGAGCCGTTCGGCGTCGAGGTCCGCGATCCACGGATCGTAATCCGGGTCGCTGACGCGAACGCCTTCCGGAGTAAGGAGCTGGACGAGGCCGGACGTATCGCTGTCCGGGCCCGCGGTTCGGGTCTTTTCCGAACCACCGCTGGGTTGGTCGGTGCGGGGCTCGATCCCGGTATTTTCGTTCGACACAGTTGCACGCAACCTTTGTTGTCACGATCGTTGCTGTCACAATCGCCATTGTCACGATCGTTCTTCTCACGAACCCGATCGTGGCGCTTGTGGCGCCGTGACCGGCTTTCAGCCTCATTGCTAAAAGTACTGTGAGGCTACGCCTGGCGATCAATGAGCACAACCACTTGCATTTTGACTGAGCAATCTGCACTATCCTTGCGCCGATTTGCGTGCTACGGTTTCGCACAATGCACAACCTGGATGCGGTGGATTTACAACTCCTGTTGGCGCTCTCCGAAGAGCCCCGATCGACGGTCGTCGCGCTGGCCGAGAAGCTCGGACTCAGCCGCAACACCGTGCAGGCCCGCATGGCACGACTCGATACCAACGGCGTGTTCCTGGCGTTCGACCGGCGCATCAATCCGGCATCCGCCGGATACCCATTAATGGCGTTCATCACGGTTCACGTGCAGCAGCAGAAGCTCGCCGCCATCGTCGCAGAGCTCACCGAAATCCCCGAGATCATCCAGGCGCACGGACTGAGCGGACCATCCGATCTCCTCGTACGCGCCGTGTGTGCGGATGCCGAGGACCTGTTCCGCATCAACGGCAAGATCCTCGCCTGCGATGGCGTCGAACGCGCCGAGACGGCACTCGAGATGGGCGAACTCATCCCCTACCGGATGCGGCAGCTCCTCGAGCAGGGTCCGCGCCGTTCGTAAAGCCAGCACGCACGTCACGCCAGAAGCCACCATTAAAACGCGGATGCCCGCCCCACTGAAGTGGGACGGGCATCCTGTTACTACCTACGGCTATTCGACGGGGCTCAGGACCTCGGCGCCCTCGGCCGGGTCAGCTGGACCCTCTGAGGATGCGTCGCGGCCCTGGGTGTCCGCATCTTCGGCGAGTACCGGAGCGAGCGAGAGCTTGCCACGGTCGTCGATCTTGGTGATCTCGACGAGCACCTTCTGGCCGACACCGAGCACGTCTTCGACGTTCTCGACACGCTTGCCACCGGCAAGCTTGCGCACCTCGGAGATGTGCAGCAGGCCATCCTTGCCAGGGAGGAGCGAGACGAACGCACCGAACGTCGCGATCTTGACGACGGTTCCGAGGAACTGCTCGCCGACCTCGGGGTTGGTCGGGTTCGCGATGGCGTTGACCTGGGCGCGAGCCGCCTCGGCCGACGGACCATCGACGGCGCCGATGTACACGGTGCCGTCTTCCTCGATCGAGATGTCGGCGCCGGTCTCGTCCTGGATCGCGTTGATCGTCTTGCCCTTCGGGCCGATCAGCTCGCCGATCTTGTCGACGGGGATCTGGACCGAGATCACGCGAGGCGCGGTCGGCGCCATCTCGTCCGGCTGATCGATGGATGCGTTGAGCACGGCGAGGATCGTCGTACGGGCATCCTTCGCCTGCTGGAGGGCAGCGGTCAGGACCGACGACGGGATGCCATCGAGCTTGGTGTCCAGCTGGATCGCCGTGACGAACTCGCTCGTACCAGCCACCTTGAAGTCCATGTCGCCGAGGGCATCCTCAGCACCAAGGATGTCGGTCAGCGCCGCATAGCGGGTCTGGCCGTCGACCGTGTCGGAGACCAGGCCCATGGCGATGCCGGCAACGGGAGCGCGCAGTGGCACACCCGCGTTGAGCAGCGACAGGGTGGAGGCACACACGGAACCCATCGACGTCGAACCGTTGGAGCCGAGAGCCTCTGACACCTGACGGATCGCGTACGGGAACTCCTCGCGGCTCGGCAGCACCGGCACGAGCGCGCGCTCGGCCAGGAAGCCGTGCCCGATCTCGCGACGCTTGGGGCTGCCAACGCGGCCGGTCTCACCGGTCGAGTACGGCGGGAAGTTGTAGTGGTGCAGGTAACGCTTCTTCGTGACCGGAGCCAGCGAGTCGATCTGCTGCTCCATCTTGAGCATGTTCAGCGTGGTGACACCCAGGATCTGCGTTTCGCCACGCTGGAAGATCGCGGAACCGTGCACGCGCGGGATGACCTGCACCTCGGCGTCGAGCGGACGGATGTCCGCAAGTCCCCGGCCGTCGATGCGCACGCCCTCGGTGAGGATGCGGCCACGAACGATCTTCTTGGTGACGGACTTGTACGCGGCGCTGACCTGGCTGAGCGTGGAAGCCTCAAGCTCGCCCGCCTCGACCTTGCCGGCGATGGCAGCCTTGACGCGGTCCTTGAGTGCGTCGTCGGCGTTCTGGCGCTCGACCTTGTCGGCGATCTGGTAGATCCCCGTCAGCTCGTCAAGAGCGATTGCCGAAACAGCATCATAGGTCGCCTGGTCGTACGGCAGGAAGACGGGGTAGTCCGCGATCTCCTTGGCCGACTGGGCAGCCAGCTCGGCCTGCGCCTTCACGAGCTGGGCGAGGAACGGCTTGGCGGCCTCGAGACCCTGGGCCACGATCTCCTCGTTCGGCTTGATGGCGCCGCCCTGGATGAGCCCCCAGGCGTGCTCGGTTGCCTCCGCCTCGACCATCATGATCGCGACATCCTCGTTGCCGTTCGCGTCCGTGACGATCCGGCCGGCGACGGTCAGGTCGAATACGGCGTTCTCGAGCTGCGAGTACTTCGGGAATGCAACCCACTGACCGTCGATGAGCGCGAGGCGCACACCGGCGATCGGGCCGCTGAACGGCAGGCCCGAGATCTGGGTGGATGCCGAGGCCGCGTTGATCGCGAGCGCGTCGTAGAACTCGTCCGGTGCGATGCTCAGGACAGTGATGACGATCTGGACCTCGTTGCGGAGGCCGTCGACGAACGACGGACGCAGCGGGCGGTCGATCAGGCGGCAGACGAGGATCGCCTCGGTCGAGGGGCGACCCTCGCGACGGAAGAACGAACCCGGGATCTTGCCTGCGGCGTATGAACGCTCCTCGACATCCACCGTGAGGGGGAAGAAGTCGAAGTTGTCTTTTGGCTGCTTGCTGGCGCTCGTTGCGCTCAGCAGCATGGTTTCCTCGTCGAGGTATGCCGCGACAGCGCCCTGAGCCTGCTGCGCGAGGCGACCGGTCTCGAAGCGCACGGTGCGCGTGCCGAACTTGCCGTTATCGAGAACGGCTTCGGCGAACTTGATTTCTGGACCTTCCAAGAGGTCTTTCTCCTTTGTGTAGTGCTTGTCTGCTCGCCATCCGGGCGACGAATTTCGCCCATGCGGCAGCAAGCTTCCTCAAGAAGCAGGGAACAGGCAGATCGACACGCCCTGTGACGTATACGTGCGGCTTTCCACCGGCTCACGAAAACTGTTCGCAAACCGCGCGGTTGGCGCGCGTCTGGCCATCAGTAGAAATACACGGATACGGGATCCGGATACCACCACCGAGGACCAGCATCCTGCCAGCCTGCTCCGTTTGGTGCTCGGTTTTCACTTATCGATTGCCGAGGCAACCTCCTCATGGTATCAGCAGGGGCCCCGGCGGTGTTAGAACCACGCGGTTTCACTAGGTGTGCGAGGGACCGAGTAAGCGAAGCGCCTGGCGCGGACAGAGTGCGACGGCGTCCCGCGCGGCATCCATCAGGGAGCGCTGGACGGGAACGGTGGAACCGTAACCGAGCGACAGCGGGTACCCCCACTCGTCGCGCTGCAGGAGTTCCGGGAGCAGTTCGGTACAGAGGCCACGGCCATCGCAGGCCGTCCAGTCGATGTGCAGCAGCGCAGACTCACCGCGAGGCTCGCCCCGGGGCGCAGTTCGGGTCTCGCTTCGGAGCGAGCTCATGAGTGCACCTCCATGCAATGTCCGGCCAGATGCGCCTCCACCTCGGCCGCGAAGACCGTGAGCGTGCTGAGGACGAACCGCGCGGTCCCATCCGGATGGTGGCACGAACCCCGCCCGGTGACGAGCGCGGCAAGGCGCTCCGCCTCAGCGGGAAGCCCGCTGTGCCGCTCCCTGGCGGCCAGCCGGCGCAGTATGGCCGCCATTGCGGGCAGTCCGTTGACGCACGGACCGCATTGCCTGGCCGACTCCAACGCGAGGTAGTCCGCGATGCCGGACGAGACGACCAGCGGGCAGACTCCGACGCCGAGCGCCATCAGGATGCCGGCCCCGGGCGTGCCGCCGAACGGTGCGAGGCCTTCGCGGGAGAGAGACGTGTCGAATGCGTGGGCCGGAACCCAGCTGCCGTGGAAGCCACCGACCAGGACGGCCGATGCGGCGCGCGGATTCAGATTGCCTGCGCGCAGTGCGTCCTCGATCGCGATGCCGCCCGGCACCTCGGCGACGTGAGTGGCTCCGCCGTCCCGGCAGACGGAGATGAGCCGCGTGCCCGGGTCGGCTGCCGTCCCCGCCGTCCGGAACCATGCCGCACCGTAGCGGGCGACGAGTGCGACCTGCGCGAGCGTCTCCACATTCTGCA
>JAUZGC010000220.1 GCA_030840105.1 Microbacteriaceae bacterium | reverse complement strand
CCCTCGCGGGTCATCTCAATCCTGCCCACGGTACCGGACGGAACCACGTTCCCGCGCTCGTCGACGACCCGCATCCGGGATCCACCGATGGGTCTTCCTACGGATCCGGGCCGCTCAAGCCATTCCGACCCGGTGATCATGGTCAGCCCGGCCGACTCTGTTCCGGCGTAGACCTCGTTGACTCTCGATGGGCCGAGCCACTGGATCCAGTTCCGTTTCAGGGCGGGATCGCAGGGCGCGCCGAGGTGAACGAATGACTCCAGCGACCCCAGGCCGGCCGCGGCCTTGACCGGTTCGGGGAGGTTCCAGATCCGGTTCATCATTGTCGGCACCATCATCATCCAGGTGACCTCGTGCTCATCAATCGCCTCGAGCACCCGAGCCTCGTCGAATCGCGGCAGGACGACCAGGCTGTGCCCGCTCATCAGGCCCCGCATGGCATAGGTGAACGGCGCGGAATGGTACAGCGGACCGGCGACAAGTTGGACGGCCTCGTGTGGGATGAAGGCGGCGACCTGGGCATCCGGATCAATAATCGCACCAGCCGTGGCGAGCACGATCTTCGGCTGACCGGTGCTGCCGCTGGAGGTTGGCGCCTTCCACGAGCGCGCTGCCGCGTCCGGGAGGATGGCGTCCGACTCGGTGCTGCGGAATCCTGCCGGTAGCGTGGCCGTCCCCGGGTATTCGGTCATGCCGGCGCCGACCACCAGTGCGGGTGTCGCCAACTCGACGACCGCTCGGCGTTCAGGTAGCGGCAGACGGTGAGAGAGAGGTTGCGGTGTGGCGCCCAGTTTCCAGATGGCGACGCAGCTGACGACGAACTCGACGCTGTTCGGCAATGTCACCGTGACCAGGTCGTCCTGTTTGACACCCAGCGCCGCATATGCGCGTGCCAGCGAGTTGCTTCGCGAGTCCAGCTCCGCACGGCTGAGGACCTCGTCGTCATCGCGGACCGCGAGCCGACCGGGGTCCCGCGCGGCGAGCGAGGTGATCGCCCGCGAGATCGTCATTCGCGTCATCAGTGCCAGCCGAGGATCGACCGGTACAGGTTGGCATGAGCGTCAGCGGCGGCGGCCCAGCTGTACTCGGCAGCAAGCATCCGTCCTGCCGTCCTCGGTTCCTCGTCTGCGAGAGCGCGGCTGAGGGCGGCCGCGATTGACGGGACGTCGGATGCGTAGTCGACGGTGGTCCCGAAGATCTCGCGCAGGACGGGGAGTTCGCGAGCGACCACGGGCACGCCGGCGGCCAGGGCTTCCATAGCGACCATGCCGAAGCCCTCCTTGGTCGACACGAACGCGAGGACCTCGCTGGCTGCGACGAGCGCCGGTAAGCGGTCGTCGTCGACGACGCCGACCAGCCGGTACTCGACGCCGAGCTGCCTGGCGCGCTGCTCGAACGCCGCTCGGTAGTCTCGGTAGTCGAAGAGGGTCTCCCCTCCCGCGAGCACGAGTGCGATCTCGGGATGGGTCTGGCGGAGAATCGCATAGGCCTCGAGGAGGTCGATGGTGCCCTTACGCGGTTCAATACCACCGACGGCGAGGACGTATGCGCCGAGCTCCCGCTGCCACTCTTCTCTGGCGGCGCGAGCCGCTGGGTCGCTCGAGGCAGCGGCGGCGAATCGGTGAGCGTCGACACCGTTCGGGATCACGGTGGGATTCAGGCCCCACCCTGCCCGCACCTCGGCGGCGACGGCTTCCGACACGCATATTCGGGCGATTGGCTCTACGATGGCCCTCTCATGGCAGCTCACCAACTCGGGGGTGGTGAAGCTGTCGAGGTGATGAATAGTGCGGATGCAGTGATCGACGGCGTTTGCGCTGATGCAATCCTCGGCGTGGACGATGTCGTAGAGGTCCGGCTCGAATGCGGCGCGGAGGGTGGCGATCGAGCGAACGATCCGTTCGCCGACCGTCTCGCTCTCATCCGGGGCGAAGGGAACCACGCGCACCTTAACCGACGGATCCACCCGCCGGAAGAAGGCAGCATCGCCGCCGCGGCCGAGGGTCCAGACGGTGACGTCTTCGCCGCGGGCTGCGAGGGACTCCGCGAGGGCGAGGGTGTGCACTACTCCCCCGCGCGGCTTCGTCGAGTAGGTCAGTAGCGCCACTCTCACCGCACTACTGGACAAGTTCTCCAATACGGGTCGAGACGATCTGCTCGGCGAGGAACCGGGCGTCGCGTTCGATTCCCGCGAAGCGGCCGGATCCCCAACTGTAGAGCCAGGGCAGGCCAAGGAAGTACAGGCCAGGAGCCGGGCTCACGCCGCGCTGATGGGTGGGGTGCCCGTGACCGTCGAATACGCCGACATTCACCCAGGAGTAGTCAGCGTGATACCCGATCGACCAAACGATCGAGGTGATTCCCGCCTCCTCGAGGTCAAGAACCGACGGCTCGACGGCAGGCTGCCAGACTGGCGTGTAGCGTGCTTCGGTCGGTGCATCAATCCCGGCCCGCTCGATATAGGCGTCGATGTCGTTCTTGATCGAGTCTGCGACCGCATCGGCATGATCGAGGGATGCCGCCAGGGTGGGGGCGAACGACAGCTCCGTGCCGCTGAAGCCTGTCAGCCTGCCGTAGAGCTCCATACCCTGGGTGGCGAATGAACGCAGGTCGATGTCGCGCCCGCCGTCACGGCCGGTCAGGTAGTGGTTGGTGCTCTCGCGTTTCGCCAAACCCCCCGCGTGTGTGGTGACCGGGATGTCGTAGATGCCCATATCGTGCAGCCACTCGATGCAGTCCCTGCCGCGGTAGAAGCGGGCACAGCGAGGCGCGCCGCCGACCGCGAGGTGGACCTTGCGTCCATCCAGATGCAGGTCCTCGGCAATCTGCGCTCCCGACTGGCCGGACCCGACAACGAGTACAGCGCCGTCGGGGAGTTCGGCGGAGTTGCGGTATTGCGAAGAATGCAGCTGGCCGATGCCCGTGGGGAGTTGGTCAGCATAGGGCGGGATGATCGGGGTGTGGTAGCCGCCGGTGGCGATCACCACCCGGTCCGCCGTCACAGTTCCCAGCGTCGTCGAGAGGGAATAGCCGTCGTCGGTTTGGCTGAGCCCGGTGACCTCCACCCCTTCGACGACCGGTGCATCGAATGACCTGGCATAGTCGGTGACGAACGTGTGGACCTGTTCGCGGGTCATGAACCCATTCGGGTCGTCCGCGTCGTACACCCATCCTGGTAGGCGGCATTGCCAATTCGGGGTGACCAGGGTGAAGTTGTCCCACCGGCCCGTCCGCCATTCGTGAGCGATCGTCTCCCGCTCAAGCAGCACGTGGTCGACGCCTTCCTCCGTGAGCAGCTTGCTCAGGGAGAGACCGGCTTGTCCTGCGCCGATGACGGCCACCTCGAAGTGGCTGTGGTTCGTGAGTGCGACCATGTCAGGCCTCCAGTGGTGGCAGCATCGAGAGGACCCTCACTGCGGCGGACGGGTTGAAGTTCTGGGCGGTGGCGAGGATCTCGGCCTTCTGCTGCATCGCGGAGGTGCATTCGAAACCGAACTTGGCCTTGACCCTGGCGCTGGCGACATCGAGCGCTTCGGCACTCTTGGTGACAAAATCCTGCAGCGAGTAATCGGAACCGGCGGAGAGGAAATCGTGCATCACAAGGGACGGTGAGTAGAGATCGGCGACGGTTCCGTCAGGCCAGCGGACGGTAAAAGTCATTTCAGGCATTGATCGATTCCCATTCGGTCTCAGCATCGGCGTAGGAGCTCGGACGACGGTCTCTGAGGTGGAACATCGAGCGGCGGGCGGTCGCGAGAACATCCGCGATATCGACCTCGGCGATGGCGAGACCTGCATCGACACCGGTCGTCGCGAGGACGTCACCGCCAGGCCCGACGACCTTGGCGCTGGCGACGAACCGCAGCGAGCCGAACTCGCCTGCCTGGTTGGAGGCGACCCACACGACCTGGTTCTCGAGCGCTCTGGCCTGGTCGAAGATGTTGAACCGCTTCGTCCAGCGGTCCTCGCTCAGGTCGGCCGCACCCGCCGTGCGCGAACCTGGCCACGCGGAGATGCAGACGATCACCTCCGCGCCGTCCAATGCCAGGGCGCGGGCGGATTCGGGGAACGCCTTGTCATAGCAGATCATCATGCCGATCCGGCCGATCGGGGTATCAAACGCGGTGAAGCTCTCCCCCGCGGCGTACGACATGTTCTCGCCCAACGGTTGGTGCACCTTGCGATGGATGCCCAACACTCCCCTGCCGTCGAGCGCTATCGCCGTGTTGTATCGGATGATGGCGCCGTCCTGCTCGTCGGCTTCGCAGATGCCGATCACTACGACGATGTCGCCGGCGAGTTCGATCACCCGCGCGATCTCTGGCCCGTCCACCCGCAACGCGGGCGGCAGCGACTTCGGCTTGCGGGAGTCTTCAGGGCCGCCGAGGCTGGAGAGATAACCGCCGAGCGCGGCCTCCGGCAGCGCCAGCAGTCGCACTCCGCGTGACCGGGCTTCACTGAGGAGGGCCCCTATGGTCGCATAGTTCTGTTCGAGGTCTCGACCGAAGTTCGCGGCCGCGGCCGCGAGGGTTGTCGTTGTCATGGTTCTTGTTATGCCCTTCCGAGGCCGGTTACCGCACCGCGAAGTGCTGTCGTGGTCTGTCCGTCAGGCCAGCGCAGCTGCACTCCGCGGTCGATTGTCAACGTGCCGCATTCGCTTGTCTGCACGAGAGGGGAAGACATCCTGGATTCGCCTGGTCGATCGGTGGTGATCATCCCGAACCCGGGAAAACAGGTCAACCAATCTGCGGCGGCGACTCCTTTCGGAGTGGGAATGCGGGCGACGTCCACGACGGCGCCGTAGCCACTGGCTTCGGCGAGCATTCCGATCGTGCCGACGAGACCGGCCATGCTGATGTCCTTTGCGGCGGCGGGCGCAGCGGTGGCGACGACGCCGGCCAGGGCACGGAGTTCCTCACCGGTTCGTTGTGACGTTGAGTCCCATTGCATCCCGGTATAGCGGGGGTGCCATCCGCCGCTCGTGTCGACCGACACGGTCACCGCATGGCCGAGACGCCCACCACCGCCGGGGATCGGCGTGTCTGTTCGCCCGAGCGCAGTCACTGCCAGGGATGCCGGCACCCCGAGCTGGGTGTGGCCGCCCAGAATCGGGGCGCCCCAGGCGGCGGCCCCGTTGCGCAGCCCGGTGAATACCCGGGCTGCGAAGGCGGCATCGCGGGCGCCGAGTGCGTCGAAGAGCCCGACGACTCTGGCGCCCATCGCGCTGAGGTCGTTGACGTTGACGAGCACCGCACACCACCCGGCCCATTCGGGGTCACGCTCGACGAGTGACGGGAGAATCGCATCGCACGCGGCGATGACGTCGGTGCCGGCGATGGGTGCGCCATCGTCTCCCACGAATCCATGACCGCCCAGCGACTGCGGCGGAGCGTCCGTCCGGTCATCGAGCGGGTCGAGCAGGCCGGCGAGGAACGCCTTGCTCGAGTTCGCGAGACGCTCGATCCGATCGATCGGCCACCGCATCTG
Organism: Microbacteriaceae bacterium; assembly: GCA_030840105.1. GTDB lineage: Bacteria > Actinomycetota > Actinomycetes > Actinomycetales > Microbacteriaceae > JAUZGC01. The sequence goes on along the minus strand of JAUZGC010000220.1, from coordinate 3,148 downwards.
CACATGCTCGACTCCGGCCACGATCGCGGTACCCACCCGGCTCCAGCCGAGCCGGTCGAACATCGGCAGGTTGCGCAGCTGAACGTTCGCATCGAAGCGCAGCACCCCGCTCTGCTCGGCGTGAGCGCACGCCGCACGGACCAGGGCCGCGCCGATGTGGCCTTTGCTGCGGGCAGCTTTGGCCACGACGAGACGGCTGCCGGTCCACCAGCCGATGTCCTGGTCCTCGGTCGCGGGGCTGAGCCTGACCCCGCCGAGCACGTTGCCCGTCGCATCGACGGCGACCAGGACGATCGTGCGCGAGTCGTCGTCGAGCTGGTCGTGGTCGTTGCCCGTAAAGAGACCCTGCTCAGCAACAAAGGTCTCGTGCCGCAGACGATAGTACGAGGCGAGCTCGGCCGCGGTGCTGGCGCGCTGGATCACGTACGCGGATGGCGTCGTCGTGATCGTGCGTTCACCCGAGAGAACCGGAAGGTCGAGAAGCATCACGCGCCCGCCGTCTTCAGGATGCTGCACGCCCCGCAGGCCGCGCAGCCGGCTTTTTGGTCGGAGCCGTGCATTCCGGCGGCCTGGAGAGCCAGCGCCACCCGGCTCGTGATGTCGTGGAGGACATCACGGTGCGGTGCGGGTGTCTTGTCGACGTCTGTCGCGAGTGTGCCCTTAAGCGGGCGGAACGGCACCACGAACGGGTAGACGCCCATGTCGATGAGTTCCTGCGCGCCCGCGACCATCTCATCCGGGTCCTCCCCCATTCCGACCAACAGGTAGGTGGACACCTGGTTATGGCCAAACACTCGCACCGCTTCACGCCACGCGGCACGGTATTCATCCATCGACACTATCGACTTTCCCGGCATCCATTTCTTGCGCACGTTGTCGTCCATCGACTCGACGTGGATGCCAATCGAGCGTGCCCCAGCCGCATACAGGTCGGTGATCGTCGAGAGGTTCGCCGGTGGTTCGCACTGGACCTGGATATCCAGTTGCGGAACTGCCGCCTTGACCGCCTTCACACACCGAGCCAGGTGGGTCGCGCCGCGATCCCGGCCATTGGATGTGCCCGTCGTCATCACCATCTGAGTGACGCCGTCGAGCCGAAACGCGGCCTCGGCGACCTCGGCGAGCATCGCCGGTGTCTTTACCGCAATCGTCAAGCCTGCGTTCAGGGACGCTTCGATCGAACAGAACCGGCACCGCTCCGATTCGTCATAGCGCACGCAGGTCTGCACCACCGTGGTTGCGAGCACATTGGAACCGTGGAGCTTCGCGATCTTCTCGTAGTTGATGCCATCCGCAGTCTCGAGGTCGTAGAACTTCGGCCGCTTCACCGGGCTCACCTCGAGCCCCAGATCAGCCCCGTCGAGAAGGAGCCGGCCATTGGTCACGACGTATGGGCTGTTGGGATTGATCGGGATTGCCGCGCCTACTCCTTCGAAGAGGACATGACCATCGTCACTGGGGCCGGCGCCTCCGGTGCGTTGTACCGGAGCGTCCACCCGGATTCCGCGGAGGGCGATATCGACCCTGGTAGAGACCGCATTGCTCACGGTTACCTCCTAGAGGTTGTAGACCGAGTTGATGATGGCGCCCTTGCGGGCGTAGTGGATGACGGCGTCCTGCACATCCAACGGATGCGCGGGAATGACGCCCTCGATCACGTCCTCCTCGCGGAGGCCGTGCAGTGACAGGCCGAACCGGCAGACAAAGACCGTTCCGCCTTCGGCGATGAACGTCTTCAGCGAGTTGTTGATGTTGTGCTCGCCCGGAAAGGCCGTATCGCCGGTGGTTGGAAAGCCGCGCGTATCCATGACGCCGAGTGCTCCGGGGCCGTAGAAGTAGATCGCCGAGTCGAAGCCCTTTCGCAGCGCTCTGGTTGCCTGCAATATCGCGACGAAGCTGACGGATGACTCGTGCGGGATGCCGTGGATCAGAGTCAGGTACGACTGACCGGGCTCCGCCTGGTAGTCGGGAAAGATCTTGGTCGATCCGTAGAGATTGCTCCCCGAAGGCAGCGCCGGATGCGGGATCTCGGCGAGGGACTTGGCGATGTTCTCGGCGATGGTTGCTTCGATGTCTGACACGGATATCTCCTTGATTACTTGCGAACGTGCACGAGTGGGTTGAGCGGCGAAACCGGGTGAAGCCGTACTGGGTCTCAGGCAGGCCTTGGCCTATCCGTAGAGGGCCGCGAAGTTGTCCCGGAGGAAAAGTCGCGCCAGTTCTGTGTCACGCACCGCGCTGTGCATGCGGGCCAGCTCTCCCTCGTGGTCTCCCCACGGGGCATCACTGGCAAAAAGAATGCGGTCCTCGCCGAAGCCACGGCGTTCGATCTCCTGCACGAGCCAGCGCGGCGCAAAGCCGATCGTCCAACTCGTGTCGGTGTACACCTTCTTGCCCGCGGCGATCCAGTCGAAAAGACGACCGCCGATCAGCTTGAGGTGGCCGCTCATTCCCCCGCCGAGGTGGACGAGATGGATCTTCACGTCGTCGCCGTACTCCTCGACGAGATGTCCCACCTGGTCGATGTCGGATGCTGCCCCTGGCGAGGTATGGACATGGACAACCAGGTCCAGTTCTTTCGCGCGGGCGAAGATACTGTCCAGCTGCGGCTTGCAGCTCTCATCGGTCGGACTGCCACCGAGGAGGAAGCTCGTCTTCAGCGCTCGGACACCCGCTTCCGCAGCGAGCTCGAGCGCCGCCGTGGTTAGAGCCGCGTCGGCAGCTTTCGGTGACACCCACAACCCGCACGCGACACGCTCGTCCTTGTGAGCGGTTTCGATCGCCAACTCGTTGAGCCCGAACGCCGCAGTCGCGACCGGGACCCCGTAGTTGGGCAAGACCAGGGCGCGCTCAGTACCCTCCTCATCCAGGTCATTGAGAAAATCCCGGATGGTAGAACGCGCCGTTGTATCCGGCTTGATGGCCGGACCGCCATAGAACGGCCACTCAGGGAGCACCCCGATATGACGGTGAGCGTCGTTGGTGCTTGTCGGTGACATGGGTACAGTCAAGATTGCGATTGTTTCGGTTTGGTTTCCGCCGGAATAAATGACCGTTACGCGGGATGATATGCACCACGTGGCGACATCCGCCGAGTCCGCGAAATGACAACTGCGGCAGGCATTGGACACGGTGCCCGCTGCGCAAC
>JAUZGC010000218.1 GCA_030840105.1 Microbacteriaceae bacterium | reverse complement strand
CGACCTCATCGACTCGTCAGGACTCGGAGCGCTGATTGGCGGACCCAAGACCGCGCGGCAGGCCGGCGGCGATCTACGGATCGCCGCACCGAACGACCAGGTGCGCCTCGTCCTGCAGCTCACGAACATGGAACGCGTGCTGACCGCGTACGAAGACGCAGATACCGCGTTCAGTCATGGATGACGCGCTCGTACACACGCTGCGGATGTCGTCGCCACCTGACGACGTCGGAACGCTCCACGACCTTCTCGAATCGGTCTGGGCGGATGTCCCGAGCATCGCCGTGCGGGAACGCTTCGGATTCGAGACGGCTCTCGTCGAACTCGTCGGAAACGTCATCTGCCACGCGGACAGCGGCTCCGGTGTCTCGTGCACGCTGTCCATCGAGACCGTCGAAAACCGGATCGAGGCGCTTCTCAGCGACACGGGTGAGCCTGGAGACGTCGAGCTGCGCGGCCGGGACATGCCAGACGGCCTCTCCGAATCGGGCCGGGGGATTCCGCTCATCCAGGCGCTCGTCGACGAGTTGAGCTACGAGCGAGAAGGCGGCTTCAACCGCTGGCGAATCTCCAAGCAGCTGAGCGTTTGACCAGGTCGCCTGGACTCAGTCTGAACGGAAAGCGCGCCAGCCGGAATAGGCTGGCGCGCTTTACGTTGAAGGCGTTGACGTCGATCAGGGCGTTGGCGTCGGAGTTGGAACCGGCGTCGATGTGCCCGAGCCGCTCGTCGCCTGGGTGGAGACGAACTGCAGGAATGCGGTCGCATCCGTCAGGGATCCCGTGTACTGCACGCCGTTGACGAGGACGGTCGGCGTTCCCGTCACCTTGGGCAGGCTCGAGTTGGGCAGCGGCTGATTCAGTGCGCGTGCCGATTCGGCTGCGACCCAGTTCTTGAAGGTCTGACCGGTGATGCACGCGGGGATCTTGCTGCTCGTCGCCCCTGCTGCCTTCGCGAGTGAGGTGAGCTTGGCATCCGTGAGCCCGGTCCCGCCCTCGGGGGGCTGGTTCTTGTAGAGCGATGTCGAGAACGCGTAGAAGTTGTTCGGATCGTAGTTCGCGACGCAGGCGGCGGCGTTGGCCGCGCGCGTCGAGTACTTGGTTCCGCTCGAAGAGGCATCCAGCAGCGAGATCGGATGGATCTCCACGGTCGCCGCTCCCTGCGTCACCCAGTCCGAAATCTGCGTCGCGTTCGTGGTCTCGAACTGCTGGCAGTACGGGCACTGGTAGTCGACATACTCGACGATGCGCACCACCGCGGTCGACGACGAACTCGCCGGGGTCGCAACCGGCTTCGCGTTCGCCTTGAGGGCAGCCGTCTTCGTCGCGGTCATCGTCGTGCCATTGCCCGTGAACAGGATGCCGTCGCTGAGCATATTCGCAGGGCCGGCGCTTGGGGGCGTCGCGGTTCCGACGATCACGAGGGCAACCGCGGTGAGCGCTGCGAGGATGGCGACCGAGACGCCGGCTTGCGTCGCGATGCGCTTGCGTCGCTTGCGCTTCTTCTCCTCCTCGCGCATGAGGCGGGCGTGTTCGCGGGCGATCTCGCGGCGTTCCTTCTTTGGAGGTTGCGCGTTACTAGTCATGCCGTCCTGGGGGCTCGGGGTGGGGGAATGGAGGCGCAGTCGATGCCGCCGCTGGCGCCAGTCTAGAAAGAGAAGCTTTGTCTTTGCTCAGTGTTTGCTCTCTGCTCAGTGATTCCTACAGGCCCGGCACCAGGCGCACATCTGCACGAAGTTGGGCGAGGTAATGGTCCCGAAGACGGTGACGCGCCCACCGGGGGAGGCGCGGGTACACCGCGGCGGTGAACCGCATCCACCGATCGAAGCTGCGTTGCGCGCGCCTGGGCCACGGCAGGGCAAAGGAGGAGCGCAGGTCGGGGGAGAGCAACCCGATCGTCATCAGGCGTCCGAGGGGCATCGCGAGGCGCAACCACCAGGGGCTGCTCGAGGCGCGTAACAGGTCGTTGGCAACGCGCTGCGTCGCTTCGTCGGCCCCGAGCCTCGGCAGCATCGACTCCCAGTACTGGCCGAACGCGCGCCGGTCGGCAGGCCAGATCTCCTGCGGCACTTGAAGGGCAGTGCCGATCGATGCGTAATCCTGGTAGATCCGATCTGCGGATTCTTCGTCGAGGCGCCCGAAGACACGTTGGTACAGTGTCACGGCCGTCTCGTAGAGGGTCGCGGCGACCCACAACTGGAGCTCAGGGTCATAGGCGTCGTACGGGTGCCCCGCCGCCTCGTGCGCGCTGTGGACCGGGGCATGCGCACGGTTGACCCGCTGCCGGACGAGCGCGACCTCGTCGGGTGAGCCGTACACGACGGCGTAAACATAGGTGAGCGTGGCCTTGAGCCGGTCGAGTGGACGGGACGCGAAATCGCTGTGGTCCGCGACGCCGCGTCCGACCGCAGGGTGTGCAATCTGCATCAGGATCGCGCGCCCGCCACCGGCGACGAGGACGATCTCGCCCGCGATGTCGCGCAGGCCGCGGGAGGTCTGGTTCATGCCGCACCCTCCTTCCGTAGATCACCAATCCTGCCAGCCCATTCCGCGTAAACACAGGGCTGTAGCCCGCTGTCGAAATTGTGGGCAAGGTGAAAGGGATAGAGTTTCGAGTGCCCCTCCCAGAGCTGATTGGATAACCGTGGATCTTTACGAGTATCAGGCCAGAGACCTGTTTGAACAGTACGGAGTACCGGTTCTTCCGGGCATCGTCGCGGACACTCCGGAGGAGGTGCGCGCAGCGGCCGAGAAGCTCGGCGGCGTCGTCGTGGTGAAGGCCCAGGTCAAGACCGGCGGGCGTGGAAAAGCTGGTGGCGTCAAGGTCGCGAAGAATCCGGATGAGGCAGAGGCAGCCGGCCGTGCCATCCTCGGCCTCGACATCAAGGGCCACACCGTGCACCGCGTCATGGTTGCCGGCGGAGCGCGCATCGCGCAGGAGTTCTACTTCTCGGTGCTCCTCGACCGGGCCAACCGCTCGTACCTCTCGCTGACGAGCGTCGAGGGTGGCATGGAGATCGAGCAGCTCGCTGTCGAGAAGCCCGAGGCCCTTGCGCGGATCGAGGTCGATCCCATCGCGGGCATCGACCAGGCGAAGGCCACCGAGATCGCGACGTCGGCAGGCTTCCCCGACGACCTCGTGGCCAAGGTCGCTGACGTCTTCGTCAAGCTCTATGACGTCTACGCGAACGAGGACGCAACCCTCGTCGAAGTCAACCCGCTCGTGCTCACCGAGGAGGGCGACATCATCGCCCTCGATGGCAAGGTCACGCTCGACGAGAACGCGGAGTTCCGTCATCCCGCGCACTCGAACCTCGAGGACAAGGCAGAGGCCGACCCGCTCGAAGCGAAGGCCAAGGCGAGCGACCTCAACTACGTCAAGCTCGACGGCGAGGTCGGCATCATCGGAAACGGCGCGGGTCTCGTGATGAGCACGCTCGACGTCGTTGCGTACGCCGGGGAGAAGCATGGCGGCGTCAAGCCGGCGAACTTCCTCGACATCGGAGGCGGAGCATCCGCCGAGGTGATGGCAGCCGGCCTCGACGTGATCCTCGGCGACTCGCAGGTCAAGGCCGTTTTTGTCAACGTGTTCGGTGGCATCACCGCGTGTGACGCGGTCGCCAACGGCATCGTCAAGGCCCTCGAGATCCTGGGCGACGAGGCGAACAAGCCGCTCGTCGTCCGACTCGACGGCAACAACGTGGAGGAGGGTCGTCGCATCCTCGCCGAGGCGGCGCACCCGCTGGTCACGCTCGCGCTCACGATGGACGAAGGCGCCGACAAGGCCGCCGAGCTGGCTCACGCCGCCTGATCGCCGGCTGGTCGAGTAGCTCGCGAATCGAACCCCACAAGATTTGTCAAAAGAGGAATTAGAGAAGTGTCAATCTTTCTGAACAAGGATTCCAAGGTCATCGTCCAGGGCATCACGGGCGGCGAGGGAACCAAGCACACCGCGCTCATGCTCAAGGCCGGGACCCAGGTCGTCGGCGGCGTCAACGCACGCAAGGCCGGCCAGTCGGTCACGCACGGCGACGTCGAGCTGCCTGTCTTCGGATCGGTAGCCGAGGCGATCGAGAAGACCGGCGCGGATGTCTCCATTGCATTCGTTCCGCCCGCCTTCACCAAGGACGCCGTGATCGAGGCGATCGACGCCGAGATCCCGCTGCTTGTGATCATCACCGAGGGCGTGCCGGTGCAGGACTCGGCCGAGTTCTGGGCGTACGCGCAGGAGAAGGGCAACAAGACGCGCATCATCGGCCCGAACTGCCCCGGAATCATCACGCCGGGCGAGTCGCTCGTCGGCATCACGCCCGCGAACATCACGGGCAAAGGTCCGATCGGCCTCGTCTCCAAGTCGGGCACCCTGACCTACCAGATGATGTACGAGCTGCGCGACCTGGGCTTCTCGACCGCGATCGGCATCGGCGGAGACCCGATCATCGGGACCACGCACATCGATGCGCTCGCCGCGTTCGAGGCCGACCCGGAGACCAAGGCGATCGTCATGATCGGTGAAATCGGCGGGGACGCCGAGGAGCGCGCCGCGGATTACATCAAGGCCCACGTGACCAAGCCCGTCGTCGGCTATGTCGCCGGCTTCACCGCACCGGAGGGTAAGACCATGGGTCACGCTGGTGCGATCGTCTCCGGTTCCGCGGGAACGGCGCAGGCCAAGAAGGAGGCCCTCGAGGCCGCCGGGGTCAAGGTCGGCAAGACGCCGAGCGAGACCGCGCTGCTCATGCGCGAGGTGCTCGCGAGCCTGTAGGCACGCGTTCGAGTCCAGCTTTCGGGAGGCCCAGCGGTTCGCGCCGCTGGGCCTCCCGTCGTTAGGTAGGCTCCACGACAGATGAACCGCACAACCGTCGCCCTCCTTGCCGCGCTCGAGGCGCTCATCGTCGTAGCCATCGGGATCGGGATCGCACTCGTGCCACTGACGATCCTCTGGGCAGCCCAGTACAACCTGTCCATCGACTGGCTCGTCTTCTGGCGAGCGGCGGCGGACACCTGGCTCGTCGGCCACGGCGTGAACCTGACCGTTTCGCTGGACTCCCTCACGGCCACGAGCTTGGGGTTGCCGGGCGCCGCCGTGCCGTTCCAGGTCACCGTCGCCGCTCTCGGCTTCGCGCTCCTCGCAGTCCTGCTCGGTGTGCGCACCGGCCTTCGCGCGGCACTGACGCCGTACCGCCAAGCCGGCGTGATCGCCGCCGTCGTCACGTACGGCATCCTCGCCACGGCCATCACGCTTTCCGCGGGCAGCGCGCTCGTGCGGCCATCGATCTGGCAGGGCATCCTGTTCCCGACGCTGGTGTTCGGGCTCGGGGTGGTGGTCGGCGCGAGTGTCGGCGGGGCGCGCGCCGCGGGTGACACCGCCGACTCGGTTGTCGGTGGCATCCGCAGGTGGATCTCGAGCCTTGCCCCCACTGTGCAATCCGGAGCCGCGAGCGCCCTGCGCGCAGGCACGGCGGCGGCGGCGCTCGTGCTCGCCGTGGCCGCGGTCATCCTCGCCGCACTCATCCTGCTCAACTTCGGCACCGTGATCGGCCTGTACGAGGGACTGCAGGCCGGCGCACTCGGCGGTGCGGCGCTCACGATCGCGCAGCTTGCCTTCCTGCCTGACCTCGTGATCTGGGCGGCGTCGTGGCTCGTCGGGCCAGGGTTCGCGATCGGCACGGGATCGTCGGTCAGTCCGATCGGCACCCAGCTCGGCCCGATCCCGAGCCTGCCGTTGCTTGGCGTGCTCCCACAGGGTTCCCTCGCGCTGGGTTTCCTCGGGCTCGTGGTGCCCGTACTCGCCGGCTTCGTCGCGGCGGTCGTCGTGCGCTCGCGGCTTGCCCAGTCGATCGCTGGTCAGCCGATCACTGGTCGGCCGAGCGGCAGCTGGCTCGTCCTCACCGCGCTCGGCATCGGCGTTGTCGCAGGCATCGAGCTGGGCTTGCTCGCGTGGGCATCGTCGGGAGCGGCTGGCCCTGGGCGCCTCCACGATGTCGGGCCCGATCCGTGGCTCGTCGGCCTGGTCGCCGCGGTGGAGGTCGCCATCGCCGCCGTCGTCGGGATGTTTGCAAGCGGGCGCATCCGGCGTTGACCGCCTACAGGCATTGACCGCTCGCCCGAATTCGGCGGCTCGTACGGACGATAGGCTTGGGGCGTGCTTTCGCTAGTCGTCCTCATCTCCGGCGGGGGGTCGAATTTGCGTGCGCTGCTCGAGGCATCCGAAGACGCTGAATTTCCCGCCCGTGTCGTGGCGGTTGGCGCCGATCGCGATGCCGAAGGGCTCGCTCACGCCGAAGAATTCGGCATCTCGTCGTTCACGGTCCCGTTCTCGTCCTACCAGAACCGCGAGGAGTGGGGCGATGCCCTGCTCGAGCAGATCCTGCAGTGGGAGCCCGACCTCGTGATCCTGTCCGGATTCATGCGACTGCTGCCGCCGCGCGTCATCGCGGCGCTTTCGCCGAACCTGATCAACACGCATCCGGCCTTCCTGCCCGAGTTTCCCGGCGCTCACGGCGTGCGCGACGCGCTTGCTGCCGGCGTGACCCAGACCGGAGCAAGCCTCATCGTCGTCGACGAGAGCGTGGATGCCGGCCCCATCATCGTCCGGGAGCGCGTGCCAGTGCACCCGGGGGATACCGAGAGCTCGCTGCACGATCGCATCAAGCCCGTCGAACGACGGTTGCTCGTGCAGGCCGTGCTCGATATTGCCAATGGACACATCAACCTCAAGGAGCTAGCCAGAGCATGAGCGGACCCAGCCACGACCCGAGCCTCTACCGGTCGCGAGATGTCGTCCCCGTCACGCGCGCGCTGATCTCGGTGAGCGACAAGACCGGGCTGCTCGAGCTCGCCGGCGCGCTCGCCGCCGCGGGTGTCGAGATCGTCTCGACGGGATCGACGGCCGCGACCATCCGTAACGCGGGTCACCAGGTCACGGATGTGTCCAGCGTCACGGGCTTCCCCGAATCGCTCGACGGCCGCGTCAAGACCCTGCACCCGGCCGTGCACGCCGGTCTCCTCGCCGACCTGCGCCTGCAGTCGCACGAGGACCAGCTCGCCGAGCTCGGGATCGCGCCGTTCCAGCTCGTCGTCGTCAACCTGTACCCGTTCGTCGAGACCGTCGCCTCTGGCGCTGTCGGCGACGACGTCGTCGAGCAGATCGACATCGGTGGCCCCGCCATGGTGCGTGCATCCGCCAAGAACTTCGCCAACGTGGCCATCGTCGTTTCGCCCTCGCGTTACGACGACGTGATCCGCGCCGTCGAGGCCGGTGGCACCTCGCTCGAGCAGCGCAAGACGCTCGCATCCGCCGCCTTCGCGCACACCGCCGCATACGACACGGCCGTCTCCGCGTGGTTCGCGGCCGAAGAGGCGCAGTCGGCCGGTTCGCTTGTCGCCGACGCCGCGTGGCCGGCGACCCAGACGGTCACCGCCGAGCTCAAGCAGGTCCTGCGCTACGGCGAGAATTCGCACCAGAACGCGGCCCTCTACGTCGACGCGACCGGCGTGAGCGCTCTGCAGAACGGGCGGGGCATCGCCCAGAGCGAGCAGCTCGGCGGCAAGGAGATGTCGTACAACAACTACGTCGACGCGGATGCCGCGCTGCGCAGCGCGTACGACTTCAGCGAGCCCGCCGTCGCCATCATCAAGCACGCAAACCCGTGCGGCATCGCGGTCGGCACCGATGTCGCGGATGCCCACGCCAAGGCGCATGCCTGCGATCCGGTTTCCGCATACGGCGGTGTCATCGCGACCAACCGCACCGTGACTCTTGCCATGGCAGAGACCGTCAAGGGCATCTTCACCGAGGTCCTCGTCGCGCCGGACTTCGAACCGGCAGCCCTCGAGCTCCTGCAGACGAAGAAGAACCTCCGCCTGCTGAAGCTCCCCGCCGACTACACGCGCACGTCGCACGAGATCCGGCAGATCTCCGGTGGACTCCTCGTGCAGACCTCCGACCGGTTCGACACCTCGGATGCCGCCCCGGCGCTCTCCGCAGGGTGGCAACTCGTCGCAGGCGAGGAAGCCGACGCGGCAACGAAGGCGGACCTCGAGTTCGCCTGGAAGGCATGCCGTGCCGTCAAGTCGAACGCGATCCTGCTCGCGCACGACGAGGCATCCGTCGGGGTGGGAATGGGCCAGGTCAACCGAGTCGACTCCTGCCAGCTTGCGGTGACCAGGGCCGGTGAGCGTGCGCAGGGTTCCGTTGCGGCATCCGACGCGTTCTTCCCGTTCGCCGATGGCGCGCAGCTCCTGATCGATGCGGGCGTCACCGCGATCGTGCAGCCGGGCGGATCCATTCGCGACGAGGATGTCATCGCGGCGGCTCAGGCAGCCGGCGTGACAATGTACTTCACGGGCGAGCGGCACTTCTTCCACTGAGCATGCCTGCCAGCTGAGTGCGGGTGCGTGTGCAACCAGTGCGCGAGCGAGCGTGACCCGGTCCTTGTGCAAATGGGGGAGTCCTGATGGACTCAAAGGTGGTGAACCCACAACCTCATTTCCCACAAGGAGATAGCAATGTCCAGCACTCTCGTCGATCTGACCGCCACAAGCGGTGACACCCTCGAACACGAAACGCTCCTCGTCGTCAAAGGCAAACGCAGCGGCTACACCATGAGCCTTGCCGTGCATTCGACGAAGCTCGGCCCGGCCCTCGGCGGATGCCGCCTGTGGACCTACGACAGCTGGGAGGAAGCGGTCAGCGACTCGCTCCGCCTGGCCGAGGGCATGACCTTCAAGAACGCGGCAGCGGGCCTCAATCGTGGTGGCGGCAAGGCCGTCATCTACCTGCCCAGGGGCACGGTTCTCGACGCAGACACCCGCCGGGACGTCATGCTCGACCTCGGCGACGCGGTCGAGAGTCTCGGCGGCGCGTATATGACGGCCGAGGATGTCGGCACGTCGGCAGAAGACATGGCGATCGTCGCGACCCGCACGGACTACGTCTGCGGCCTCCCGTCCGCCGAGGGCGGCGTGGGGGAGCCGAGCGATGCGACCGCGGCCGGCGTGTACGCAGGTCTCCTCGCCACACTCGACGAAGCGTTCGGCAGCCGCCAGGTCGCCGGTCGCCGGGTGACCGTGCTCGGCCTCGGCCACGTCGGTTCGATCCTCGCCACCCGGCTCGCGTCGGAGGGCGCGATTCTCACCGTCACGGATGTCAACCCCGCCAAGCATGAGCTCGCCGACACGCTCGGCGCCGCCTGGGTCGAGCCGGGCATGGCGCACCTCGTCGATGGCGACGTCTTCGTGCCAGCCGGGGTGGGCGGCGCACTCACGAGCGAGGTGATCGACGGGCTCCGCGTGAAGGCCGTCGTCGGACCCGCCAACAACCAGCTCGCCGAGCGCAGCGGCGCGGCGCGGCTGGCCGCGCGCGGCATCCTCTGGGCGCCCGATTTCGTGGTCAACGCGGGCGGGGTCATCTTCCTGGCCATGATGAACGAGGCGAACCCTTCGGCCGCCGCGACCCGGCAGCGGGTCGAGGAGATCGGCGACACGACCGCGCGGATCTTCCGGGAGGCGAACGAGCGGGGCGTGACCACGCTCGTCGCCGCGGAGGAGATGGCCGCAGCGCGCCTGGGCGCGATCTGAGCGCGCGGAGGCGCTGGGCAGCCGGCACGCAAAGCCGGACTCCAGCGAACGCATAGACGTGCTCCGGTAGGTTGGACGACATGACCTATACGTGGGGCCGCCGGCTCGTCGCATCCGCTCTGTCTGCTCTCGTCGTCGCTGCCGTCGCCTACGTCGGCAGCATCATCGCCGTTTTCATCTCGCAGGGCTTCCAGACCACGATCCTGGCCCAGGCGAGCGGGTTCTACGACACGAGCGCAATCGCGGCCGTCGTGCTGCTCTTTGCCGCCGGACTGCTGGGCGGATATTCGCGCGGATGGGTCGCCGTCATCGTCGGGATCGTCGTTGGCGCGCTCTCCGCTCTCGTCGGCGGGACGCTGCTCGTCACGTTCAGCGGCGGCGCCTTGACCGGCGCGATCCTCGCTCAGCTCCTGATGACCCTGTTCGGCTTCAACCTGCTGCTCTGGATCCTGATCGCCGTCGGCACCCCCACGCTCGGCCGCAGGCTTTACCGCGTGCTCCTCGACTCCCGACTGGGTACCGAGGCCGGATACCGGATCGCCCTTGTCCGGATGCCGTCGTCGAATCTGGCGGAGGGCCTCGTCACGCACATCGAGCGTGCGGAGATCGACACCGAACTCGCCGACTCGCAGTGGGACGGCTATGTCGCGGCCCTCACGGAGGCCGGCTGGACGACCATCGAGGTGGCGCCGGCCAACGACCTCGCCGACGCTGTCTTCGTCGAAGACACGGCTGTGGTCTTCGGCGACATCGCCGTGATCGCCCGTCCCGGGGCGGAGTCCCGTTCCGCCGAGACGGCGGGCACCGAGGTGACCCTCCGCAACCAGGGCCTCCAGATCGAACGGATCGAGGAGCCGGGCACGCTCGACGGCGGCGACGTCCTCACGGTCGGGTCGACGGTCTATGTTGGCCGCGGCGGTCGAACGAACGCGGATGGCATCCGTCAGCTGCGCGCGTTGCTCGCGCCCCTCGGCTACACCGTCATCGCCGTGCCGGTGACGAAGGCTTTGCACCTGAAGACCGCCGTCACCGCGCTCCCGGATGGCACGGTCATCGGCTACCCGCCGCTCTTGGACGACACCAGCCTGTTCCCGCACTTCCTCGCCGTGCCGGAGGCGGAGGGCGCGGCCGTCGTCGTGCTCGACGACAACACGGTGCTCATGTCATCGTCCGCACCCGGCTCGGCCGAGCTCATCGCCGGTCTCGGCTACCGCGTGATCACGACCGACCTCAGCGAGTTCGAGAAGCTCGAGGGGTGCGTCACGTGCCTCTCGATCCGCATCCCGTAGCGCTCGGGCCCAGCGCCAGAAAGCCGCCCACCATCGCCGCGATGCGGAGATGACGGGCGGCTTTCGGCGTGTCGTGCCCCTCGCGCGGCGTGTCGCGCGTCATCTCCGCATCCAGGAAGGGGATGGGCGGCATCTAGGAAGGGGATGGGCGGCATCCGGGAAGGGGATGGGCGGCATCCGGGAAACTGCTTGCACTCGGCTGACGCTCAGGTATAGCCTGTAGGGCTGCCGTGCGCGAGATGCCGCGAGGCCGTTCCACGCCAGCCACCGTGATGTGAATGAGCACTGTGACGACTATGCATACCTGGGAGGGCGTTATGACAAAGACAGAGAACAACCGGATCGCGTTTGCGATTGAGAGTGCTGTCGTCGCTGCCCTCACGCCTGCGCCCTCACTGGTTGCCGCCGGGTAGCTCTTCCGCCCTTCGCTCGTACCGGCGCTCCTGCCGGAACCTTGCCGGATCCGTTCGCATCCGGACCTTCGCTGGCCGCCTGGCATTCCGTCGCGCGCCACCTCTTTCACTGCCATCCCCACAGAAAACGGCTGACCATGTCTGTCTCCGCTCCGCACCAGCATCCACCTCGACACGATCCGAGCGCCCCGCGCCCGAGCACCTTCCGCACACTCCTGCGGATCTACCCCTACGCCAAGCCCGCGATGGTCCGCATCTACTTCGGCATGATCGCCGCGCTGCTTGCGAGTCTCGTCGCGCTGAGCATCCCGCAGGTGCTCAAGTGGCTCGTCGACGGTCCACTCGCGACCGGGGACACCGCCCAGGTCTGGCCGGCCGCCCTGCTCGTGGTCGGGCTCGGCGCAGCCGAGGCGGTCTTCATCGCGTTGCGCCGCTGGTTCGTGCTGACCCCTGGCACGCACATCGAGGCGCGGATGCGTAACGGCCTTTACGCACAGCTGCAGGACCTGCCGGTGAGCTTTCACGATCGCTGGCCGAGCGGGCAGCTGCTCTCGCGCGCCGTGAGCGACCTCAACCTCATCCGGCGCTGGATGTCCTTCGGCCTCGTGCTGCTCGTCGTCAACGCCATCACGATCATCGTCGGGTTCGGCATCCTGATCGCGTGGAACTGGATGCTCGGGCTGATTTTCCTCGTGTGCTCCATCCCGCTCTGGATCTACGGCTACATCTTCGAGGGCAAGTACTCGACGATCGCGCGTCGCAGCCAGGACCAGGCAGGCGACCTGGCGACGGCCGTCGAGGAGTCAGTGCACGGCATCCGTGTTCTCAAAGCGTTCGGGCGTGGCAAGTACGCGCTGAAGAACTTCGAGTCGCGCGCGGAGGAGTTGCGCGGCACCGAGATCGAGAAGGCCAAGGCGATCGCGGGCATCTGGCTCTGGCTCTTGCTCGCGCCGGATGTCGCGTTCGGACTCTGCCTGATCGCGGGCGTCTGGCTTTCTGCGCAGGGCCAGCTGACGGTTGGCGAGCTCGTGGCGTTCTTCGCGACCGCGACGGTGTTGCGCTTCCCGGTCGAGTCGATCGGCTTCCTGTTGTCGATGACGTTCGACACGCGCACGGCCGCCGACCGCTTCTTCGACGTGCTCGACACCGTCAACACGATCGAGGACCCGGCCGAACCCCGGACCATCGCGCATCCGCGCGGTGAGCTGGTGTTCGACAACGTGCATTTCCGCTACCAGGATTCGCCCGAGGGCGTGCCGGACGTGCTCAACGGAATCGACCTGACCGTCGAGCCAGGCGAGACCATGGCCATCGTCGGCCTGACCGGCAGCGGCAAGTCGACCCTGACGGCGCTCACGACGCGCCTCTATGACGTCACCGGAGGCGCGATCCGGCTCGATGGCGTGGATGTCCGCGACCTCACCCGCTTCGACCTGCGCAGGCACATCGCCATGGCGTTCGAGGATGCCACCCTGTTCTCCGCATCCGTGCGCGACAACGTACTGCTCGGGCGCGACGACCTCACCGGGCAGGCCCAGTCGGGCGAAGCGGATGCGGCGCTCAGCGAGGCGCTCGAGATCGCGCAGGCGAGTTTCGTCTACGACCTGCCCGACGGCGTCGACACGCGGGTTGGCGAGGAGGGGCTCAGCCTTTCCGGCGGCCAGCGGCAACGCCTCGCGCTCGCGCGCGCCGTGGCCGCAAATCC
>JAUZGC010000211.1 GCA_030840105.1 Microbacteriaceae bacterium | reverse complement strand
ACGCTCGCGCGCGAGTTCGACTCCCTCGACCACCTCCCCCGCGCGATGCTGCTCAGCCGTTGCCTCGCCCTTCGGAGAACAGACGACGTTCGCGCACACGTGCATCCCGTACGTGAAGTACGCGTAGAGGTGTCCAGGTGGACCATACATGGTGGCATTCCGCCTGGTCCGGCCCCGGAACGCATGTGACCCGGGGTCGACTCCGTCACCGACGTACGCCTCGACCTCGGTGATCCGGAGCGAGACGGCGCCGTGCGCGCCCTCGTGCGTGAGCCGCGCTCCCAGGAGCCGCGGTGCGACATCCAGTGCCGACGCCGCGAACACGTCACGGTCCGGCTGGCGAACGGCATTCATGACGACGACGCGCGAGTCGGCTAGAACAGCCGGATGCCGTGCGTGACAGCGTCGACGATGGCAGCGATGACGATCAATGCGGCCACAATTGCGACGACCGGGATGATCCACGGATACTTCGGCGGGCGCTTCTCCGGCCGTTCGCGACCGCGACCGATGGTCACTCCGGGCTCCGGCCCGCAGACCGGAACGAAAGCGCGAGAACGCGTACGCGCCCGGTCAGTGCGCCCAGCTGCTCGGCAACACGCACGGGCGCGGTCCCTCCGACGCCGTCACGACTCGCGACCGAGCCATGGATCGTGAGCACGTCGCGCACATCAGGTGTGAGGTGGGGCGAGAGCGCCGCGAGCTGTTCGTCGTTGACTTCGTCGAGCTCAAGCGAGTTCTGCTCGGCGAACTGGACCAGGCTTCCCGTGATCTCGTGCGCGTCCCGGAACGGCACGTGCTGCTTGACCAGCCACTCCGCGACATCCGTCGCAAGGGAGAAGCCCTGGGGCGCGAGCTCCGCCATCCGTTCCGTGTGGAACCGCAGCGTCTCGACCATCCCCGTGAACGCGGGGAGGAGGACCTCCAGTGTCGTGATCGAGTCGAAGACCGGCTCCTTGTCCTCCTGGAGGTCGCGGTTGTACGCGAGCGGGAGGCCCTTGAGCGTCGTCAACAGGCCGGTGAGGTTGCCGATGAGGCGCCCAGCTTTGCCGCGCGCGAGCTCGGCGATGTCTGGATTCTTCTTCTGCGGCATGATCGACGAACCCGTCGAGTACGAGTCGCTCAGGGTGACGAAACCGAATTCCTTGGTGTTCCAGAGGATGATCTCCTCGGCAAACCGGGAGAGGTCGATGCCGATCTGGGCCGTGATGAATGCGAACTCCGCCACGACATCGCGGCTGGCGGTGCCATCGATCGAATTCTCGACGCTCTGTGCGAAACCGAGTTCAACGGCGACCGCCGACGCATCGAGGCCGAGCGTGTTCCCGGCCAGGGCGCCGGAACCGTACGGCGAGGAATTCGCGCGAACGTCCCAGTCGACGAAACGCTCGACGTCACGAACAAGCGGCCAGCAGTGTGCGAGCAGGTGATGCGCAAGCAACACCGGCTGGGCGTGCTGCAGGTGGGTGCGCCCCGGCAGGATCGCCTCGGCATGACGTTCGGCCTGTGCCGCAATCGCGTCGATCAGGTCGATCACGAGACCGCTCAGCCTGGTCGCGTGGTCGCGCAGCAGCATCCGGATGAGCGTGGCGATCTGGTCGTTGCGGCTCCGGCCCGCGCGGAGCTTGCCGCCGAGCTCGCCCCCCGCGATCTCGATCAGGCCTCGCTCGAGCGCCGAGTGCACGTCTTCATCGGACGGCAACGGCCGGAACGCACCATCCGTCACCGCCGTCTGCAGTGTCTCGAGTGCAGCGAGCATGCCCGCGACCTCGTCATCGCTCAGGTACCCGGCGGATGCGAGCGCCCGAGCATGCGCACGAGAGCCGGCGATGTCGTAGTCGGCAAGCTGCCAATCGAAGTGCGTTGACCTGCTCAACTCCTGGAGCTCGGGCGCTGGGCCGCCCGCGAAGCGCGCACCCCACAGGGCGCCAGCCTCGCCCGCGCGGTTCGACACCTCACGACCTGCCATGCGAAGCCCTACCGCCCGGCGAGGTCGCGGCGTGCCGAGATCTTGCTCGGCAGCGACCACAGTTCGATGAACCCCTTGGCGAGCGACTGGTCGAACGTATCGCCCGTGTCGTAGGTCGCAAGGTTGAAGTCGTAGAGGCTCTCGCCGCTGCGACGGCCCGTGACGACGGCCGTGCCCGCGTGCAGCTTCAGGCGGATGTCGCCCGTCACGTGCCGTTGCGTGTCGTCGATGAACACGTCGAGCGCTCGCTTGAGCCCCGAGAACCACAGTCCGTCGTAGACGAGCTCCGCCCATTTGGCTTCAACACCACGCTTGTACCTGGCAACGTCCCGCTCGACCGTCATGTTCTCGAGCTCCTCGTGTGCCGCGATCAGCGCGATACCGGCGGGCGACTCGTAGACCTCGCGGCTCTTGATGCCGACGAGGCGGTCCTCAACGATGTCGATTCGGCCGACGCCCTGGCCCCCCGCAACTGTGTTCATGAGCTGGACGGCCTCGAGCGGAGTCACCGGCTTGCCGTCGATCGCGACGGGGATGCCTTCACTGAAGCTGACCGTGACCTCGGACGGCTCGCGGCTGGTCGCGGGGTCCTGCGTGTAGGTGTAGATGTCCTCGATGGGAGCGTTCCACGGGTCCTCGAGGAAGCCGGTCTCGACGGCGCGGCCCCACACGTTCTGATCGACCGAGTACGGGCTCTTCTTGGACTGCTCGATGGGCAGGTTGTGCTCTGCCGCGTATGCGATGGCCTTATCGCGGGTGAGTGCGAAGTCACGCACCGGCGCGAGCGACGTGAGGTCGGGGGCGAGCGCGGCGACGGCCGCCTCGAAGCGGACCTGGTCGTTGCCCTTTCCCGTGCAGCCGTGCGCGACGCTGTCTGCGCCGAGCGATTTGGCGGTCTGGGCGAGGTGCTTCGCAATGACCGGGCGGCTGAGGGCGGAAACCAGCGGGTAGCGCTTCTGGTAGAGCGCGTTCGCCTTAAGCGCAGGCATGAGGTAGTCGTTAGCGAACTCGTCCTTCGCGTCGACAACGACGGATTCCACGGCGCCGCAGTCGAGTGCCCGCTGGCGGATGGCGTTCATGTCCTCGCCGCCCTGTCCGACGTCGACGGCAAGGGCGACGACCTCTTTGCCCGTCGCGTCCTTCAGCCAGCCGATGCCGACCGAGGTGTCGAGTCCACCCGAGTATGCGAGCACAACACGTTCCGCCATGGTTCTCCTTTGGGATTGTTCAGTACAAGTTTAGGGGCCGCCGCGAGGGGGCTCCG
>JAUZGC010000196.1 GCA_030840105.1 Microbacteriaceae bacterium | reverse complement strand
CTGCCATCCTTGCATCCGGGTACCCTGCGGCATTTGCGACCATCAGGAGCCCAGAGCCGATCGGCGTCGAAACCTGTGTGAAATGAGCAGCTGCATACAATTGCGCGAGTCACTGAGCGAAAGAAGTATATGGCGATCCACGAGCTCCAGGCAGCGCCGGAAACGACGGCGGATGTGTTCGACCCGGCCCACAAACCTGTGCTTACCGTTGAGCCGGGAGACACCGTGGTCGTCGGTTCACTTGATGCGTGGGGATACCTCTCCCGCCAGACGACGCCGGGAGAGCAGCAGCCGCGTATGTTCGCCGAGAAGCGGGGGCACTGTCTCACCGGGCCGATCGCCGTGCGTGGCGCCGTTCCGGGAGACATGCTCGCCCTTCACCTGACCGATCTTCGGCCCGGCGGCTGGGGCTGGACCACATCGGGCGGGCTGGAGACGCCGGTGACCCACCGGCTCTCGGTCGCCGATGGCGATGCTGCCTGGCTGCTCTGGGATCTCGAATCCGTGGCCGGGCGTGCAACGGAAAGCCGCGGATTCAGCCGCTCCCTCGCGCCGTTCCTCGGCGTGATGGGCGTGGCCCCCAGTGAGCCGGGCGAACATTCGACCATTCCGCCTCGAGCGGCCACTGGCGGCAACATTGACTGCCGCGAGCTCGTGGCCGGGTCGACCCTGTACATCCCTGTCGCCGTGCCGGATGCGCTGCTGTACCTGGGCGACGGTCACGCCGCACAGGGCGACGGCGAGGTCGGCGGCACCGCGATCGAGTGCCCGATGCAGGTCGAAGCGGTCGTCGACATCGTGCGCGACCGGCCGATCCCCGGCATCCACGCCGAGACCCCGGCCGGTCGCATCACCTTCGGCTTCAACGCCGACCTCAACGTAGCCATGGGCGACGCCCTGGACGCCATGGTGGAGTGGATGACCGTACTCTTCGACCTCGACAAGGCCACCGCCCTCGCGTTCGCCAGCACCGTCGTCGACCTGCGGGTCACCCAGGTCGCCAACAAGACCTGGGGCGTCCACGCAGTGCTGCCCGACGGAGCGCTGGCATGACCGCGAGCTGGCCCGTAGCCAACGGTGTGCTCGACCTCGGAGACTACGAGGTCGAACGCGGCGGGGTCATCCGCGATGCGAAGCTCTCCTGGCAGACCCACGGAACGCTGAACGCCGCAGGCGACAACGTGATCGTCTACCCGTGCAGCTACGGCGCGACCCAGGTCGACTTGTCGTGGCTGATCGGTCCCGACCTGGTGCTGGACCCCGAGAAGTGGTTCATCGTCATTCCCGATATGTTCTCGAACGGCCTGTCATCGAGCGCGGCAGACGACGACGACTTCCCTGCCTTGGTGACGATGGCCGACAACGTGCGCGCACAGCACCGCCTGATCTTCGAGGAGTTTGGCGCGACCCGCATCGCGGCGTCGTACGGCTTCTCGATGGGAGCGGGGCAGGCCTACCACTGGGCCGCCCTGTATCCGGAGCTGGTCGAGCGCGCGATCATCGTGTGCGGCAGCGCAAGGACGTCGCTGCACAATCGTGTGTTCCTCTCCGGTCTGCTGCGCACCCTGGAGGCGGCACCGGAGCATCTCGGCGGCGGCCGCTTCAGTGCGGAGCCGCACGCGGCAGTGCGCGCCTTCGCGAACATCTACGCGGGGTGGGGTCTCAGCCAGGACTTCTACCGCGAGCGTCTGTTCGAGACGGTCCTCGGCGCGCCGGACCTCGCCACGTTCATCCGCACCGATTGGGAAGAGTCCTTCGCGCAGAACCGCGCCGCGAACCTCTATGCTCAGGCCCTCACCTGGCAGGAGGCCGACATCAGCGCGAATCCGCTCTGCGGCGGCGACCTGACTGCGGCACTGTCGTCGATCACCGCCCGAGTGCTCCTCATGCCGGGCACGACCGACCTGTACTTCCGGGTGGCGGACAACGCGGCTGAACTCGAGCATCTGAAACACGGTCGGCTGACCCCGATCGAGAGCAGTTGGGGCCACAGGGCAGGGAACCCGAGAACGATTCCCGCCGACTTCGAATTCCTGGCCACGCACGTCCGGGCCTGGCTCTCAGACTGAACGAGAGACATCCGTATGACGACCGATGGCGCGACGTGGCCGGCGGCAACCACCGAGGGCACGGTTTCGTTCGACGATGGCTTCACCTGGTATCGGGTCACTGGCGACCTGTCCGGCGGTGTGATCCCGCTCGTCGTGCTGCACGGCGGTCCAGGCTGCACGCATGACTACCTGCTTCGGCTGGCCGCGCTGAGCGAGCCGGAGTGGGGCGGCCGTCCGGTCGTCCACTACGACCAGATCGGCAACGGCCGCTCGAGCCATCATCCGGACAAGGGTGTCTCCTACTGGACTCCCCAACTGTTTCTCGACGAGCTTGACAACCTGCTCGACCATCTGGGGATCTCGGCATCGTACGACCTGCTCGGACAGTCCTGGGGAGGGATGCTGGCTGCGGAGCACGCGGTGCGTCGTCCGGCCGGACTGAACAGGCTCGTCATCGCAGACTCGCCCGCATCCATGCCCCTGTGGCTGTCCGCGGCAGCAGAACTGCGCGCAGGACTGCCCGCTGGCGTTGACGACACATTGCGCACTCACGAGGCGGCGGGCACGACGGAAAGCCAGGAGTACCTCGACGCCGTGCAGGTCTTCTACGACCTGCATGTGTGCCGCATCGTGCCGAACCCGCCAGAAGTGACCACGAGCATGACGGCGATCGAAGAGGACCCGACCGTTTACCACGAATGAACGGCCCCAGCGAATTCCACGTCGTCGGCTCTCTCAAGGGCTGGAGCATCATTGATCGGTTGCCCCAGGTCGAGGCGCCCACCCTCGTGGTCTCGGGATACTTCGACGAGGCCACCCCCGCCACGGTTCGGCCCTATGTCGAGCAGATTCCGGATGCCCGCCAGCTGGTCTTTGCGGAATCCGCCCACATGCCGCATGTCGAAGAGACCGAGCGTTACCTTCACGTGGTCTCGAGCTTCCTCGGCGGAGATGAGTCGGCGGCGGATCACGTCGCGGGCTGATTTGCTGGTTGAGTAGCGAGGAACGAGCGTATCGAAACCGGCGTGTCATGCCGGGGTTTCGATACGGCCGCGGGCGGCCTACTCAACCAACACGGGCTTCGATACGGCCGCGGGCGGCCTGCTCAACCTGCACAAGCAAACACTTGCGGCGCCCGGCGGTGTGCGCCAGACTGGGCGGGTTCTCGTTCCCGAGTGTGAGGTTTCTCCGGTGAAGTTCTTCGACGGTTTCGCGCAGTCCGCGCGCTGACATCCGTCGATCGCCGTCTCTCGGCTCCGGTGTCAGTGCATCCACTGAGACCCGGGGAGACGCATGTCCGCGCCCAACAATTCATCCATTACTTTGCTCGACGTCGGGCTCATCTGGCCTGACGGCTCGACCGCGCTCAGGGGCATCACCGGCACGTTCGGCTCCGGTCGCACCGGCCTGGTCGGGGCCAACGGGTCGGGAAAGTCAACGCTGCTCCAGCTCATTGCCGGAGTGATGCCCCCGACGACGGGTCGAATCGCGACATCCGGCGATGTCGGCTACCTGCCGCAGACGCTCACCCACGGCGTCGATGCGACCGTTGCCGACCTGCTCGGCGTCGCGGAGAAGGTCGCTGCCCTGCGCGCAATCGAGGGCGGGGATGTCGCGGTCCAGCTTTTCGACACCATCGGCAACGACTGGGACATCGAGACGAGAGCCGACGAAGCACTCCGCCACATCGGGCTCACCTCGGCCGATCTCGACCGGCGAATCAGCGGTGTGTCCGGGGGAGAAGCCATGCTCGACGCCATTGCCGGACTGCGGCTCCGCCGCACGCCGATCACGCTGCTGGACGAGCCGACCAACAACCTTGATCGCGTCGCGCGCGCCCGTCTCGCGGAGATGGTGCGATCCTGGCCGGGCACGCTCGTCGTGGTGAGCCACGACACCGCCACTCTTGAACTGATGGATGACACGGCTGAGCTTCACGCGGGGAGGCTCACCCTCTTCGGCGGGCCGTACAGCGAGTGGAGGGCGCACCTCGACCAAGAACAGGCTGCGGCTGCGCGGGCCAAGCGAGCCGCCGAGCAGGGCGTGAAAGTCGAGAAACGCCAGCGCATCGAGGTGGAGACGAAGCTCACGCACAGGGCGAGCAAAGCGCGCACGGATTACCTGAACAAGCGAATGCCGAAGATCGTGATGAACGCCAGAAAGTCACAGGCCCAGGTCTCGGCAGGCAAGCTCCGCACCGAGTTCGACGGCAAGGTGCAGAGCGCGCAATCGGCGCTCGACGCGGCGGATGCGCGCGTCCGCGACGACACGCACATCCATGTCGACCTGCCCGATCCGGATGTCGCGAACGGCCGGCGCATCGCGGAGCTGCGCGGCATCCGCGGGTCGTTCGTCATGCAGGGTCCCGAACGCATTGCGCTGATCGGGCCGAACGGCGTCGGCAAGACCACCCTGCTCGAGGCGCTCATGTATGGACACGAGGCGCAGCCCGGCGTTGCCAGCGCAGAACTGTTCACCGATCGCGTGGGCTACCTGCCGCAACGACTCGACGGCCTGGATGACGATGCCACGGTTCTCGAGACCTTGCGCGCGGCGGCGCCCACCGTGCCGCCCGGTGTCGTCAGGAGCCGGCTCGCCCGCTTCCTGCTGCGGGGGGCGACAGTCGAACGCCGGGTCGGGACCCTCTCGGGCGGCGAACGCTTCCGCGTCGCCATTGCACGACTCCTGCTCGCCGACCCGCCGCCGCAGCTGCTTGTGCTCGACGAGCCCACAAACAACCTTGACCTGCAGAGCATCGACCAACTGGTGGATGCGCTCCGTGCGTACAGCGGGGCCCTCATCGTCGTGAGCCACGACGACGCGTTCCTCAACCGGCTCGATCTGTCCGCGATCCTGGAACTGGATGCCGCGGGGGAGATTCAACAAGGAGAGATCAGCGGGCGTGGCCGAAGTACATGAGCTCCCAGATCGCGGTGTCCACGTGCTCCTCTGCGAGGGTCTCGCCTTCGAACCGCTGGATCTTGATCTCGCCGGTGAACCGCAAGTATGCGCCGTCGAAGCGGACCGCCTTGGCGGCAAGCCGTTTGATGCCTTTGATCTCGTCGATCATGCGATTGCGGGCCAGGTCCTCGCGGCGGGTGAAAGTCACGACGAAACGATCGTCGCCGTCCTCGTAGCTGTAGCGGGTGATTCCGGCGACGGGCTTGCCGGTGTGTGAATCGGTGTAGACATCCTCGGTCTCGAAGTGCACCTTGCTGGCGTCATCCGCAATGACCTGCCCGTCTTTCGCAAGCATGAAAATGGGGATGGACGCATATCCGTATTTCTCGTGCGCGGTGATGTACGAGGCGATGACGGAGTATGGGCCGGCCATGCCGCGTGCCCAGTACCAATCGTGGATGATCTTCATGAGGCCGACGTTGCCCCAGTTGTGGTCGTGGTATCCGACCCCGGTGGCCCGGTGGGTTTCGGTGCCGATGCTGTAGGTGGCCTCCACGCGACCCTCGGGCACGGATGGCAGCCAGGCGAACTCGAGCGAGC